>CALMVM010000381.1:1789-7656 GCA_937873255.1 uncultured Verrucomicrobiota bacterium
GACCGACCCACTGCGCACCCGAGGTCCAACGCCCGCCCGTTCGCCGGCAGGCGTTGAACATCCTCGCATTCGTTCACGACCTGGACCGGGAAGTCCAGCGCCGCCGAAGGTCCGAACGCGTACGGTAATACCTCCGAAGGCTCGCCGTAATGGAACAGAAGATATTCTGCCAAGAGGCGCTCGGACTCGTACGGGTTGGCCGCCGCCATCAGTGTGTTACGAGGTCGAGGAAGTAGGCCGCCGGCAGGTAATTCTCGATGAGGACCTGCGTTTCGCCGCCCCGGAACATCCGCACCTGCTGGCCCGCGATCTCGGGCGTTTTGCTCGGCGAAAACAGGATGTCGTCGTGCGTCGCGTTCAGCTTGCTGGCAAAACGATCCGGCGTCAGCGAACCGCCCAGATGGTCGCTGCGGCCGGTGGCGATGTGAAAGGTCCCGAACACTTTCTCGTCCTGGATGTCGCGGCCCGAAACCGGGAGCACCTGCGTGCCGAAGCCGAGTTCGCCCAGTTCACCCGTGACCGGGTCGGAGGTCAGCTTTTTGCGGTATTCCTCGACGATGTCGGCGTTGCCTTGCAACAGCTTGGCGTCCACGACACGGCCCGCGCGTACCGTCATCAGGCCAAGCGTTCCGTCCTCGTAGCGCATGGGGAACTGCCCCTCCGCGCCGGTCGGCACGAAATAGACCTCTCCCGCCGGGAGATTCGCCACGTCGGGCCCGCCAAGACAAAGGCCGTGGCTCTTCTGCGCTTCCTGCCCGCCGAGTTCGAGCCGTAGCGTGTACGTCTCGCCCTGGCACCCGAAGTCGATCTCCACCGCGTCCGCACGCGTGACCCCGAGCCGAAGCTTTTCCGCCTTGCGACTGACTTCCTGGTAATCCACCGACAACCCCGAGGCGAGGATGATCGGGTTGACCCCGTGCAGGGTCGCCCCGCGAAAGCCGTACTGCTTGGCGAACGCCGTCAGCGGCGCGGTCGCCGAATAGGTCGAGATGCAGAGGATCAGATCGTAGTTCGGATAAATGTCGCGCTCCAGGCTGAGTTCGCGGCCATCGGAATCGACCGCGAGGTCCGGCAGGTCGAGGTTGCTGCCGCCCGTGATCTCGTAGGCGAACATCTCGCCGCCGCGCAGGTTCAGGTCGTCGAGCACGCCGTTTTTCAGGCCCTCGTAAAACGTGTCGTAAGCGATGCGTGGGATCGTCAGCTTCGGGTCATTCAGGAAAGCGAAATCCTTCATGCCGCGAGGATCTTTCAGATCGATGAGGATCGCCACCCGCTCGCCGGCGGAAGGGTTGAACACCGTCCGCAGCAGGCGTGCGAGGCTGAACGGGGGAAAAGCGGACATGTCGGAGGGATCAACAGCGGGCTCCGCGGCGGGCATTTCGGCAGTGGTAGGCATGTTGGTGATAACGTTTCGTTGAACGTTGATCGAATGTAAGGCAAAACCCGGGAAGCACAAGCGGCGCTCCTCTCACCAAACGGATGACGGTTTTTGCGCTTCCAGTTGCGCCTGAGCGTTTTTTTCGAGCTTCGGAAAGAAGTTCAAGCCGGTGCGATGCTCGATCTCGCCGATGCTGGTCAGATACCGGTCCAGCGACCCCGAGGTCGGAGCGTCCTGCCCGAGAATGAAACCCTCCGCACGGATGCCGCCCTCGTGCTGCTGGATCACGATCATGTAAAATTCCGGCGGCACCGACACCTTCCCCCGCAGGCGCTGGAGCCGGTCCTCGGGTCCGAACACCGGACCGTCGATGACCCAGACCTGTCCGTAACGGCCCGTGTAGTTATCCGCGATCTTGATTTCGAGGTCTTTCCACAAGCCGGCGTTGAGGCTATGCCGCTGCGGACAGACGTTGGACATCTTGAACGTTTCCTGCTGCGCCGCCGCGCCGTAGCGGGTGCCGATGGCGTAGTTCGGTGCCATGTGCCCGCGGTCATATCCGCCATCGATGTAGTCGGAGCTTTCCACGCGCGCCGCCGTGCGCGGATCGGGGAAAAATCCCTCGGGCCGCTTCGGCGGGCGGGTGTGGCCGTTCATGTCGAACACCCGGTAGCCAACCCAGACCGGATCGGCGAGCGCGTCGCAATAACCGACGGTGTAGGCCGAGTTGTAGAGCACGCGGACCTCGTGCGGGAAACTCGTCCGTTCCGGCTCGCCGGCCAGCAGGCTCCCCTGCCCCGGCTCGACGTGCGTCTGGACGAAAGGCCGCGAGAAATACAGCGTCCAGATATCCCAGATCACCTGGGTGACCTTGATCTGTTTGTGCGCCTGCTGGGAATTGCTGATGAGCCGACGCACCTCGGCCTTGCGGTCGCTGGATTGAAAAAGATACCAGCCGCCGGTGAACACCACGGAAAGGGCAACGACCCCTGCACTAAAGATCGCCGCACGTTGCTTGCCACCGGCCCGCCCACCGAAAAAGATGCCGATCAACTGGATAACGATATCCAGCGGATTGCCCGGCGAACCAGATTGCCGACGCGGGGGCATATTAAGCGGAAACACGGAACTCGGAACTCGAAACGTCGAAGGCGGAAACAGAGCAATCTCGCATTCAGGCGATACCGGGTCGGTCAGGCTCCGGAATTCTGCCGTTCCGAGTTCCGCGTTCTACATTAGCCGCCCGCCGAGCCTTCGCCGCCGGGCTTGGTCATCTCGACGGGATCGAGCGCGGCGTTCAGCTCCGCCTCGGGCAGAACCTTTTGTTCCCGGCAAATCTCGCGCACGGTTTTGCCCGTCTTGCCGCTTTCCTTGGCGATTTCCGCCGCGCGGTCGTAGCCGATAATCGGCGCGAGACTCGTGACCATCGCCATGCTGTACTCGACCAACTCATTGCACCGCGCCTCGTTGGCGGTGATGCCGACCACGCACTTTTGCGCGAACACCCGCACGGCGTTGGCGAGGATGCGCGCGTTCTCCAGGAAATGATGCGCGAGCACGGGCATCATGACGTTCAGTTCAAAGGAGCTGCCGGCCGCCGCCGCCCAGGTAATCGTCGCATCGCCCCCGAACACCTGCGCGCACGCCTGCATGAGCGCCTCGCACATCACCGGGTTGACCTTACCGGGCATGATCGAACTGCCGGGCTGCGTCGCGGGCAGGGCGATCTCGCCGAAACCGCAACGCGGGCCGCTGCTCAACCACCGGATGTCGTTGGCGACCTTGAAAAGGCTCGCCGCCACGGTCTTGACCAGACCGCTCGCCGCCACCAACCCGTCCTTGGCCGACTGCGCCTCGAAATGATCGTTCGCTTCGACAAAAAGGATGCCGGTCGCGGCGCTCAGCCGGTCGATGGCGATCCGGGGAAAATCCGGGTGGCAGTTCAACCCAGTGCCGACCGCCGTTCCGCCCAGGGGAAGCTCGGCGAGGAAATTGATCGCCGTCCGGACGCAACCCGCGCCTTTCTCCACCTGACGGGCGTAACCGGCGAATTCCTGTCCGAGACGAACGGGGGTCGCATCCATCAGATGCGTCCGACCGATTTTGATGACCTCCCAAAATTCCTTTGTCTTGGCTTCAAGCCCTTGTCGTAATTCTTCGAGCGCGGGCAGCAGTTCATTCTGGAGCGTCTCGGACGCCGCGACATGCATCGCCGTCGGGATCACGTCGTTGCTCGACTGCCCCATGTTGACGTGGTCGTTGGGATGGACGGGTTTCTTCGAGCCGATGGGCTCGCCGGCCAACTGCGAGGCGCGGTTGGCGAGCACCTCGTTGGCGTTCATGTTCGTGCTGGTGCCCGAACCCGTCTGGAAAATGTCGATGGGAAAATGTTCGTCGAGCTTCCCGTCGATCAACTCGCCGGCCGCTTTTTCGATGAACCCGGCCTGTTCCGCCGTGATCTTGCCCAACTGCTGATTGGCATGCGCCGCCGATGATTTCACCAGTCCGAGCGCACGCAAGAATGAACGGTTGAAGCGGTAGCCGCTGATCGGGAAATTAAGGACGGCGCGTTGCGTGGTCGCGCCGTAGAGCGCTTCGGCGGGCACGGGCAATTCGCCCATGCTGTCTTTTTCGATGCGGGTGGCGGGGGAGGTCATCGCGCGAAAACGAGAGGTTGCACCGGGCTCGCTCAGCGGCGCGCACGGTCCCCGGCCAGCGGGCGGCCTTTCTGGCTTTTCGCATGCTGGCCGTTGCCGTTTTTGCCGGGCTGGGCCTCGCGGGCAACGGGCACGGCGTCCTTGTGGAAAACCGTGATGAACATCGGGGGGATGTTCTGCAGGAAATACTCGCTGTCGGCCCGGGGGAAGATGTCGGGCGTCGCGTGGCGCCGAAGCTCGTTCGTCACTTGGTAAATCACGAAATCCCCGCCCGGCGCGAGCGAGTCGTAGGTCGAACGCAGGATTTGCCGCTTCTTGCCGATTTCCATCGTGCTGAACGGAATGCCCGACACGACGTAGTCGCAATGCGTCAGGTTTTGCTTGGCCAGTTCCTGCGGCAGCGTGGCGCAGTCACCCTGGATCACCGTCACGCGGGAGTCGTGCGCGAACTGCCGTTCGAGGTCGCGGCAGAATTCGGCGTCGAGTTCGAAGAGGAGAAACTTCGACTCCGGGTGCGAGCGTTTGAGCATCTCGCGGGTATGGACGCCCTCGCCCGGACCGTATTCGGCCACCACGCAGGGCCTGGCGAGGTCCATTTTGTCCGAAACGCGCCGCACCATCATCCGGGAGCTGGGAATGATGGAGGCGACTTGCTTCGGACTTTTAAGAAAGCGAGCCAGGAACAGGGCAAAGGAAGGCATTTGGAGAGGAAGTTCGTCGGCGGGCACTCTGCCAGAACATCGGGCATTGTCCAGTTCTCGAATACGCGGGCAGCCGGCTCTTTGCGCGCGTGGACCTCTAGGGGCGGAACATCACGCGCCAGATGAGGACCGAGACAACGACGCCCGTCAGGTCCGCCACCAATCCGGCGGCAATCGCGTGCCGGGTCCGCCGGACGGCCACCGACCCGAAGTAAACGGCGATGACGTAGAACGTGGTTTCCGTGCTTCCGTAGATCGTCCCAGCGGTGCGGGCCATGAGGCTGTCCGGGCCGAAATGCGTGACGAGATCGACAAACAACCCCTGCGTGCCGCTGCCGCTGAGCGGACGCATGAGCACCATCGGCAGCAAATCGGGCGGGAACCCGATGCCCTCGAACACGAACCGCGCGGCCGGGGAATGCACCAGCAACTCCATGCCCCCGCTGCCGCGAAACATGCCGATGGCCACCAGCATCGCCACGAGAAACGGGATGACGCGCAGGGCGACAGGGAAGCCCTCTTTCGCTCCCTCCACGAACTGCTCGTAGATTTTGATGCCCCGCAACGCGGCGTAGAACGGAAAAAAAGCCAGCACGCAAGGAACCGCCAGCATCGACAACGCCGTGACCGTGCGCAGAAAATACTCGCGTGCGACCGCCCAGAATCCGTAAGCGATCAACTCGGGCACGAAGACCGCCCGGTGAAAATAAGCGATGGCGCCAAGGCCCAGCAACGCAACGCTGAAGACCCAGATCTGCATCCGCCTGCCCGTCAGCGGCGCGAGCGGAGGCGCTTGCGCGACGGCCGGTTCGTCGACCATCGGCGCAACACCCTCTTTCTCCAACGGTTCAACGGCGGGTGCCCCCGTGCGGGATGTTCTTTCAGGCGGTGCGAAGACAGGCAGTTTCTCCAACACCTTCGCCGCGCAAACACCCGCGACGCAGGCGCACGTCGTCGCCAGGAGCGCCGGGACGACGATGGCGGTAGGGTCCTTCGCGCCGTTGGCGGCGAGGATGGCGATGGCGGTGGTCGGCAGCAGTTGGACCGAACTGGTGTTGATGGCCAGGAAGGTGCACATCGCGTTCGTCGCCGTGCCGGGGTGCGGGTTGAGCTTTTCGAGGTCACCCATCG
>CALMVM010000382.1:0-265 GCA_937873255.1 uncultured Verrucomicrobiota bacterium
GTGCACGGCCTCGGCCACGCGTTGGGCGAGACGTTCGCCGGGGTCGCGGCCGAGGGTGGCCATCGCCAGCTTGCGCGATTTCGGCTCGAAGGCGACGGCCTCCAGACGCGGCTCCTCGGAGAGGATGCGGGCGACGTTTTCCACCGCGCAGCCGTCGCGGGCGGGCGGGCGTTTCTCGTCGGGAATCTCGGTCGGCTTCATGGAAATAACGCGGTCGCCCGACCGGATCGGGATTGGCGCGGAAAGCGGAGATGAACTATCCTTC
>CALMVM010000382.1:275-3605 GCA_937873255.1 uncultured Verrucomicrobiota bacterium
CTTCAGCATGGGACGCGGCTCAACCGGAAACGTCATCGCGGCGCTGGCGAGTTTTTTCCTGCCCGGGCTCGGGCAACTGATCCAGGGCCGGGTGCTAGCGGCGGCGGGTTACCTCCTCTTGTCGGGCGTGATCTGGGCCGTGAGCTTCGGCACGCTGGGCATTCTCGGGCACATCGTCGCGGCGCTCGAAGCGGCGGTCTGGAAGGAAAAGGCCGGGCCGACCCCTCAATGACCGACGATCCGGCGCGGGAAACCTTCGAACTGGTCCCGCTAGCGGGCGGCGTGTACAGCCTGCGTTCGCTCGCCAACGGGCAGACCTTCCACCCCGTCGTCGGTCCGGCGGCGGAGGCGATGCGGCTGCACGTCGGCGGCACGCGTCTGCTCGAAAGAGCGAACGCCCTGCCGCCCGGGCGCGGCCCGGTGATCTGGGACGTGGGCCTCGGCGCGGCGGCCAACGCCCTGGCGGCGATCCACGCGCTGGCGGCCGGCTACCGGCGGACGGAGGACGTTTTCCTTTACAGCCACGACCGCAGCTTGGCGGCGTTGGAGTTCGCCTTGGCGCACGCCGTCGAGCTGGACTACCCGCGCCCCTACGAACCGGCGTTGCGCGCCCTGCTCGACGGCGGCGAAACGGCCGTCTCCGTGGGCTGTGCGCGGGTGCATTGGCGAGTGGTCCCGGGGGACTTCGCCGTCGCGGACGACCCATCTCCCGTTCCCCCGCCGGACGCGATTTTCTACGATCCCTATTCGCCCACGGTGAACCCGGAAATGTGGACGCTGGAATTGTTCACGGCGTTGCGCGGGCGGCTGCGCGAGGATGTTCCCTGCCTCCTGACGAACTACACCCGCTCGACCGCCGTGCGCGTGACGCTCCTGCTGGCCGGTTTCCACGTCGGGGTCGGGCCGTCCACGGGCGAAAAGGACGAAACCACCGTCGCCTCCAACGACCCCGCGCTCGTGGAACGTCCCCTTTCGCGCGATTGGCTGGAAAACAAGGTCTACGCCTCGACCAACGCCGCGCCGCTGCGCGCCGGCGCGACCGGGGGGCGCGGGCCGATCAGCGAGGGGGATTTCGCGCGGCTGCGCGGGCACCCGCAATTCGCCTCCCCCAGCCGGAGTGCCACCGAAACGCCTTGAGATTCCGCCGGGAGCGAGTACATACAGACGATGAAGACGATCCCCCCTTGTCTGGCTTTGGTCCTCGCCTTGGCTTGGCTGGGAAACGGTGGGACGGTACGCGCGCAGAACTCGCTCTACACGGCCAACGCCACGACTGCCACCGTGGAACCAGGCGTCGTGCATTTCCTCCAGATGATTACCCTCGCGCAGGGTCCGGGGACGTACACGATCAACGGGCTCACCTTTAGCGCCAACTACACGACGACGGACACGCAACGGGTCACGTTCTATTTCTATACGGGCGTGGACACCAGCCCCACCTCGAGCGATGCCCTGGCCCACGCCACTCTGCTTGCCACCGTGATCGCCCCCGACACCCCGCCGGCACCGGGCAACTACGCCTTTCCCTACACGATTCCCTCTTTCCAGATCACGACCGATGGCACGGGAAGCATCGGGGTCGAGATCGTCTTGGCTACGCCCGACCCGACGGACCCGACGAGCCCGGGCAGCTATTCGCAAACGGCGAATGGGCGCTTCACCGGCAGCGCGCCGACGCTCGGTTCCTCGCCTGGTTACGTGTGGAACGACGCGAATCTGGACGGCGTCTTCACTGGTGCGGAGCAGACGCGCTTCGGCATGGCCAACGCCAATACCCGGCTGGCGCTGATCGGCAGCCCGCCGCCTACCCTCAAGACCTTCGCGCGCAGTGGTACCACGGCGACGGTGACCATCGATAGCTACAGCGGGCTCAACTACCAGTTGCAGCGCGCCACGTCGCTGACGGCGGGCGATTGGACGAACGTCGGCGACGCGGTCGCCGGGTCCACCGGCACTGTGCTGACCTTCACCGACAACGACAGCACGGACGCGCGGGCGTTCTATCGTGTGACGGCCAGTTTGCCACCTGCCACCGCTCGACCGGCGGCCAGGAAGTCGGCGTTGAAGCGGTAACCGCGTCCGTTCGCCTTCAACAGACGGCTTCGATCCCCCGGCGCAACGCCTCGACCATCCGTTCGGTTTCCGTGTCGCTCACGCAGTACGGCGGCATGAGCACGAGCGTATCCAGGATCGGCCGGGTGAGGAGCCCTTGCGCCCGCGCCGCCGCGCACACCCGCGCGCCGGTCTGCGCTTCCCACGGAAAATGCTTGCCTGTCGCCGGGTCGGCGAGCAGTTCGATCCCGGCGATGAATCCGCACCGTCGAATCTCCGCGACGTGTGGCAGCGGGGCGAGCCGCGCTTGCAACAACTCCTCGAAACGCGCGATCTTCCCCTGCAAGCGCGCCAGCACGTCCTCCTCGCGGAAAATCTCCAGGTTCGCCGACGCCGCCGCGCAGCCGAGCGCGTTGCCGGTATAGCTGTGGCCGTAATAGAATGTCTTGCGCTCACCGTACTCACCCAGGAATGCATCGTACACCCGCTCGGTCGTCAACGTCGCCGCCAGCGGCAGGTAGCCGCCCGTCAGCCCCTTCGCCAGACACAGGAAATCGGGCAACACGCCCTCCTGTTCGCAGGCGAACATCGTACCCGTGCGCCCGAACCCCGTCATCACCTCGTCGGCGATGAGCAGAACGCCGTGCCGGTCGCACCACGCGCGCAATTTCGCCAGCGTGCCCGCCGGCCACACGCGCATCCCGGCCGCGCCCTGGATGAGAGGTTCAATGACGGCGGCGACGAGCGTTCGGATTTGCGCCGGTTCCAGGGCGTCGAGCGCGTCCACGCCGCCGACGCGCAACACATCGTTGTCGTCCGTGCCGGCGAGCGGTTTTTTGAAGAGGGGAATGCCTCCAAGACTGGCCGCGCCGAGCGTGTCGCCGTGGTACGCATTTTCAAAGGAGAGAAACCGCCGCCGTTCCTCGTGGCCGACCAGTTGCCAATACTGGCGCGCCATCCGCAACGCGGCCTCGATGGCGGTCGAACCGTCGTCGGACCAGAACACGCGCGTCAGCGTGTCCGGGGGAAATAACCTCACCAGCGCCGCGCCGAGTTCGATGGCCCCCGGGTGGGTCAGACCCAGAAATGAACAATGCGCGAACGAGGCCAGTTGCCGGGCAATGGCGGCGTTGATGCGCGGGTGGTTGTGGCCGTGGAGATTCGTCCAGATCGAACTGTTGCCGTCCAGGTATTCGCGCCCCCGGCTGTCGCGCAAGGTCGCGCCCCGGCCCGAGACGATGACGACCGGTTCGTGGTTCGGCGCGCCCCAGTCGCGCC
>CALMVM010000383.1 GCA_937873255.1 uncultured Verrucomicrobiota bacterium
GATCCCGCCGTGGTCCCTCTCGGCGGGCGCGGGCGGGGGCTGGCTGCGGATCAAGCACGGGGCGCTGGCGGGTGTCGTGCTGGTGGCGGCCGTCGTGGTCGCCGGGGAGGCCGGCGTATCATTGCCCGGCGGACGCGGAACGGCCGTGGCGTGGGCCGCGCGCGGGTTGGCGGCGTGCGTCGTGGCGTGCGGTTACATGAGGCGACTGGGCTTCGGCCGGCGCGCGGCATTGTCGCCGGAACAGGAAGCCGCGTGGGCGGCGGCGGCACTCCAGGAGGACGAGGAATTTGAGGAGCCGGTGTTTGCAGGTCCGGTGGCGGCGGCGTCGGGGCGGCTGGTGGTGCCGCGTTTCACGGAGGTGGAGCGGCGCATGTCCCCGCGGCAATACATCAGCATGCGCATCGACCCGATTCTGGATAAAATCTCGCGCCACGGCATCGGCAGCCTGACCGACGAGGAACGCCACACGCTCTCCAAGGCGCGCGAGAAGATTTCCGCGCGCAGCAAATAAAAGGCGGCTGCATTCCGCTCGCGCCGGCCAACTCTCCGTTGCATTCCGCCCCCCTTCCGGGCATTCTTCCCGCTTCTCTTCGCATGAACTGGTTCTACGCGTATCAAGGGCAGCGGGCCGGACCCGTGGAGGACGACGAATTCGCCCGGCTCGTCGGCAACGGCACCGTCGGCGAGTCCACCCTCGTCTGGCACAGCGGCATGCCGGATTGGATGCCGTTTTCCCAGGCGCGCGCCACCGTCCCGACCCTGCCGCCATCGGCCGACGGCCTCGCCCCGGCGACGGTGCCGGGCGGCGTTGCGCAGGCGCAGTGTTCGCAGTGCGGACGCGTCTTCCCGGCGGACGATGTCATCCGGCTGGAAGGCTTCAACGTCTGCGCGGAGTGCAAGCCGCTCCTGCTCCAAAAAATGCGCCAGGGCATCTCGCCCGGGTACGGCGCGTGGGGCGCGTTGCCGGCGCGTTTCGGCGGGTTCTGGATTCGCTGCGGGGCGCTGATCCTCGACAGCCTGATCCTCAGTCCACTCTCGCTCGGGCTCTACTTCGGGGTGCTGTTCTATTATCCGGCCGCCATCTTCCCCAGCGCGAACGACGGCTTCCTGCCCAGGATCATTTATTATCTCGTGTCCTACGGAATCCAGGCCACGTACGAGATCTTCTTCCTGGGCCACTACGGGGGCACGCCGGGCAAGCTGATCTGCGGCCTGCGCGTGGTGCGTTCGGACGGCTCGAAGATCACCTACGGACGGGCCACGGGCCGGTATTTCGCGCGGTTCCTGGATCTCTTCTCGCTATTACTCGGCTACCTCATCGCGGCGTTCGACGACCAGAAACGCGCGCTGCACGACCACGTGTGCGACACCCGCGTCGTCTACAAGGAATAACGCGAACCGGCGACGACGATCATGGCGCTCCTGCGGTGCGACAAATGCCAGACGCCGCTGCCCGGCTCGGCGGTGAACACGCACGTCCCCGTCGCGTGCCCGGCCTGCGGGGTGGCGATGGTGGCCGAGGTGTTCCCGGCGTTCGCGCGGCCCGCCGCGCGCGGACGGACCTCCGAGGCGCTCGCCAGCGCGGAGGACGCCGGCTGCTTCTACCATCCGCACAAAAAAGCCGTGGTCCCGTGCGACGACTGCGGGCGTTTCCTGTGCGCGTTGTGCGACCTGGAACTCGACGGCCGGCACGTCTGCCCGACCTGCGTGGAAGCCGCCCGGGTGGCGGGCAAGAGCCTGCGCGCCGGCGGCCAACGCACGCTCCACGACCAGGTCGCGCTGACGGTGCTGTTCGGCGGGATGGCGGTCGGGTTGATCACCGTCGGGTTCGCGACGGTCATCACCGCGCCGATTGCTCTGTTCCTGGTGATCCGTTATTGGAACGAACCGGCGCGCAGCCCCGTGCCGCGCACCCGCGCCCGGCTGATCGTCGCCGGGGTGCTGGCGCTTTTGCAGATCGCGGGCTGGTCGTTCGTCCTCTACCGTTACCTGTATCCGGCCAACCACCTGTTTTTGTGAACTGACCGACGCCCCGTATGCCCGCCGATCCTCCTAACGCCGCCGTCCCGCCGCAGCCGCGCCTGCGCCGGTTGCCCGGGCGTTCGCCGTCGGTGCGCACGGGGCGCACGGAGGGCAGCGCGCGGCTGTGGATCGACGAACGCCACCTCGTCCAGGAAATCGTCAAAAACCACACGCAGGAAGTCCGGCGCTTCGCCCTCGACGACATCCAAGCGGTGCAGTTCCGGCAAACGGCGCGGGGGCTGGTGTACAACATCATTCTGATCGCCTTGCTCGCCCTGATTCTCCTGATCGCCGTCGCGATTGCGAAGGGAGGCCCCGGCACGACCGTGCAGCTCACCGGCCAGGACCTCGTCGTGGGTTCGTACATCGCGGCTCCCTTTCTGGTCCTGCTGCTGATCAATACCCTGCGCGGGCCGACCTGCCGCACCGTGCTGACGACCGCGCTCGGCCCGCAGCCCCTCCCCTCGCTCAGCCGGATGCGCGCCGCGCGCCGGGCGTTGGACGAGATCGCGGCCGGCGTCGAGGCCATCCAGGGCGCGTGGCCGCCCGACGAGGCCGCCCGGCAGGTGGACCGCGCCCGCACGCCGGCCCCGGCTGCGACGGGCCGGACGTACCCGGCCTACGATTACTGAGCACTGCCCCCGCACGCGCATGCCCGCTCCCACCGCCACGACCCTGCGG
>CALMVM010000384.1 GCA_937873255.1 uncultured Verrucomicrobiota bacterium
GTAGGCATCAATGCTGGCAAGGTAGTCGAACCAGACGAGGTCCACGTCCACGCCGGCTTCCTTGAACCAACCCTTTTGCTTGGCGACTTCCAGGATCGTGAAACCCGGCCAGTCGGAATAACCGATCTTGAGCGGCTCGGCCGCCGCAGTGCCGACAGCGGCACAAAGGCCAATCAACATCAAAACCAACACCTTGCGGATTTTCATCTTCATTTTTGTGGGAGTCTGAGGAACCATCTCGCAGGAACGCGGCGAGTGCAAATAGCGACGCGCATCCCCGCGCGGACAGCACGCGTAATGGTTGCAGTTGAAAACCGCGATCCACTGGTTCCGGCGCGACCTGCGCCTGACCGACAACCCCGCGCTGAATGCCGCCCTCGCCGCCGCCGGAACGGTCGTGCCGGTCTTTATCCTGAGCGGTTGGCGCGGACAGCATCACTGGACGGGGCCGAACCGTCAGGAGTTCCTCTGCGCCTGCCTGCAATCGCTGTCCAAAAATCTCGAAGCCATCGGCGGCCGGCTCATCATCCGCGACGGACCCGCCGAGCACGCCCTCGAACAACTCGTCGCCGACACCGGCGCACAGGCGATTTTCTATAATCTGGACCCGGACCCATTTGGGCGCGTGGTCGAAGGGAAAATCGAGACGCTTGCCAAGCGTCTCGGTGTCACCGTGTCCTCGTACCGGGACGCCGGTTTGCACGAGCGCGACGAACTCCTCTCCGGCACCGGCCTGCCTTATCGAGTTTACGCACCGTATTTCAAGGCGTGGTCGAAAAAGCCCAAGCCAGCCGTCGGCCCGCGTGTCAAAAGCCTCCGCCTCCCCGCCAACGTGTCCTCGCTGCCTTTGCCGACTCTGGAGCACTGGGAATTGCGGAGCGAAAGAGCCCGCCTCATCGAAGCCGGCGAGCGCGCGGCCCGCCAGCGGCTGCGTGAATTCGTGAGCGTGAACGGCGCCGCATCCGACTACGCGGCCGGACGCACAAAGTTGACCGGCCGGACGACTTCCCGTTTTTCGCAGGATCTTCGCTGGGGATTGCTATCGATCCGCGAGGTGTATCACGAAACCCGCGCGCTGGCCGACGCACTCGACCGAGACAAGCGCGGGCACGTGGAAAAGTTCATCGGCGAGATCGCGTGGCGGGATTTTTATTTCCAGGTTTTGCACCATTTCCCGGAGGTGCTCGACGATGATTTCAGTCCGGCGACGCGCGGGTTGCCCTGGCGGCAGGCGGCGGAACAGGCCGGGATTTTCGAGCGTTGGTGTACGGGCACGACCGGCTTTCCCATCGTGGATGCGGGCATGCGGCAGCTCTCCGCTTTGGGGTTCATGCACAACCGGTTGCGCATGATCACGTCGATGTTTTTGACCAAGGACCTGCGCATTTACTGGCGCGACGGCGAGGCGTTTTTCATGCGCAAGCTGGTGGACGGCGAGATCGCCAGCAACAACGGCGGCTGGCAATGGAGCGCGGGCACGGGCGCGGACGCCGCGCCGTATTTCCGCATCCAGAATCCGTGGACGCAGAGCCAGCGTTTCGATCCTCAGGGAGATTACATCCGCGAATGGGTGCCGGAACTACGCGACGTGCCGCCGGGGCGGCTGCACATGCCGCTGGCGGACGGACTGCGTTTGGCGAAGGACTATCCACCGCCGATGCTCGACCACTCGCAAGAGCGCGACCGGACCTTGGAAATGTTCAAGCGGCACCGCGCGGCCAGATCGAAATGACGACCGGGCTGTTGAGCGTATTCGCGGCATGCTGCGGCCGGATCAGATCAAGGCGTTCGACAAAATCATCGCCCGACAGACCGCGCATCTGCACCTGGACGACAGCGACCCGGCAACACCCGGCCCGACTGCGTACGCCGCATCCGGCACGCCACATCCCTGACGACACCCGGAACGTCCGACGCCGATACTCTGACGGGTTACCCGAACAGCGGAAGCAGATGTCGGTTCAACAGGTTGCCGGTGACATTGCGCGCGACTACCTCCCGGTCGGCGTCCAACGCGTCGAGGAAGGTGCGTCCCATCTCGGCGGCGACCTTGAACGAAACGTGCAAAAACTGCCGGAAATGCAGGTTGTATCCGGCGCAGGATTGGTCGTGACGCAACGCCGCGACGTATTCTTCCGATGACCAACCCTCGACGACTTCCGGCGCGGGCAACCTCGCAGGATCGATGTCCACCACGGGCGCGTACGGGCCGACCAGTTCGGCGAACCTCGGATGGGCGCGACGGTAGATTTCGCGTGCGACGGATAACCCGTCGCCACCCGCTTCCGCCAAACCGATCACCTGTTCCAGCCATGTGGTGCCGGCGGTTTTGACGTGCAGACCCGCACCGTGTTTCTTCACGAGCCGGTTGATGATGGGATAGAGCGAAAACTTGTCGCTGCCGGAATGCACGCTCAGTTTGAGCGAGTCGGGCAATCCAAATTCCTGCACCGCAAAAGCCAGCACGCACAGGTCCTCGTCGAACTCCTTTTCGAAATGCGCCCGGTCACCGACGTAAGCCACCCCCTTGTTGAAGCGGCCCGTGAACTTCGGCGCGACCGTCTGTGCCGGAATCTCCTCCTGCGCGATCATCGCCAGGATGGCGAACAATTCGGTGGGCGTCTGCGGCAGGTCGGTCTCGTCCACCGAGACCTCAGCGATGAATCCGCCCCCACCCCTGCATTCGACGATGTGGCGGTAGATGCGGCCCGCCTCCTGCATGGCCCAGAGGAATTTTGCCGCCGTCGCGCGCAGCCGGGCTTCGTCCAGCGTCAGCAGTGCGTCCACGCCCGGGATTTCCAGCTTGCCGAGATAGCGCCGGTGCGCGGCGACGAAACGCTCGGTCGCTTCCGGCGCGACCGGCTTGCCGGAGGAATCGGCCACGTCGATGGTGAAAAAATCGCTCGATTCGACGAAGCGGTCCACGTTGGTAAGATTGATGTGGTCGTCGTCCACGTGGAAGCCGCCGTTCCAACCGAGGTCGCCCACGGCAGCGCGGGCCGCTTCCAATACACTGGTGGGTTCGGTGCCGATCAGAAGGTGCTCGCGGTTGGACTTGTTCCAGACCGGCGTCACCGCGATCCCGTGTCTGCGGGCACCGATCACGGCCTGCAACTGCGCATGGCCGGCGCGGGCGAAATGGTCGCCCATGCCGAAGGAGAATTTTTCGATGGTTTTGGAGGGCGTCATCACGTTGGCTGGCGACTATGTTCCCGAGGCGCGGACGACGCATCACGAGTTTTTCTGCCGTATCACATGCTTGCCGGGTCGAACCCCGCCATCACGGCGAAAACTAATCTTCGGGCTTGGACGAAGGCACTTCCTCGAAGCCGTCGCCCTGGTGGATGTAAACCGCTAACCCGTCCTTGCCGGGCGCGACCACGTCGAGCTTGCCGCTTCCGGTCAGGTCGGCTACGGCGAAGGCAATTCCCAATCCTTTTCCCTGCCTCAGCGGTCCGATATCGACGACGTGCTTGGCACAACTTTCGCCGGTCCATTTGAAGATGTACCAGCCGTACGCCTCGTTGACGCCGGCCTCGTGGTGAGGATGCGAACGGAAACGTTTGCCCGTGACGAGTTCGCCTTGGCCATCGCCGTCGAGGTCCACCCATTGCAGGTCGTGGTATTGGCTGCTGAAGGGATCGATGGCGTGCTCGGTCCATTGCCGTGTGCCGTCCGAACGGGGTGTTTGCGACCACCACGATAGACCGTAGCCGTGACCGTTGCCGGCAATGAGTTCGGCGCGGCCGTCGCCGTCCACGTCCGCGACGAGGATGGGAATGCTCGTTCCCCACCAGGGCATTTCGTACTCGGGATACCACGTCCACTCACCCTTGTAAGGATCATATGCCGGTGCTGCTAGCCAACTGCCGCGCAAGACGAAATCGCCGCGTCCATCGCCGTTGACATCGCCGAAGCCCAGGCCGTGCTTCTGCGCGTCGTTTTCGCGTCCGCGAAACTTGAGCTTGTGCACCCGAAACTCGCCAGTGCCCCGGCCCTGCGCGTCGCGCACGAGCTTGTAGACGACCAGCGGACCCTGCGGTGTATTGGGGACGATTTCCAGTTCGCCGTCACCGTCCACGTCCCACGCGCGCGTCGTCTCGATATGGCCGGTTTCGACGAGGAGATGGGTCTTCCATTGCACGCCGGGGACGCCGGGGTTCTCGCGCCAGAACAGCGACGCGCCGAAATATCCCCCGGTGATGAAATCCATTTTTCCGTCGCCGTCGACATCCATCGGGATCGTCGAGAAGTCGTCGTAGTAATCGCCGACCGGTGGCAGCGAGCAAAGGCGGTGTTTGCGGCGAAAATCCGGCCCCTGGTACCAGAACTCGCCGCTGACGATATCGGGAACGCTGTCGCCGTTCATATCGAACACGCCCGCGCTCTCGAAACGCTCGGGAGATTAAAAAAAGTTTGCGGAATTGCAGGGGCATCGTTGGAATTCAGACTCCTTTCAACAAGCGGATATAATCGCGGGCGACTCGCAAATCTTCCAATGCTTCGGCAGCCAGACACGGCGCGGGGCCTCGCCGCGCACGGCGCGCAGAAAGGCGCAGGCCTGTTCGCACATCGCATGAAACCACGGCAGATGGGGCGTCGTCAGGAGCGGCGTAGTTGCGTGTCCGGGGTCACGGAAAATTTCGACCCGGCCGGGCTGCTAGCGCACTAGCGGATCGGGAAATTCCAACTTCACGTAGACGTGATCGAATCCGGCGAGGGTGGTCTCCTGCCAGTCGAGACTCGTGTGATACAGGGCCATCTCAATCGTGCAAGGCGCGCCGCCGACCGAGTGCGCAACCGGCCGAGTTCGCCCGATTGCTTGAACCCGTCGATGGCCGCCTTGGCGTAAACGGTCGTCGGATCGCAGCGTTTGTGGTAGCCCACCATGCACGAGCACGACCCGTGCGCCGTGACGCGCCGCCGCAATCGCCGGCCAGACCGCCACCGACGACGTAGAGATCCGTGTTGAGTTCGGAAACGTTCCGCATAAGATTGCTTCGTTTACTTGAAGCTCGGCAGGGAATCGGACTCCATTTAAATAACGCCCGCACAGCCGTGATGATAAATCGAACCCGCCTCAACGTTCTACGCCGAGAGGCAAGGTTTCCTGTTCCGCCCGCCACAACCGCTCGAACTGCGCTTTGAGTTCGGTTCTGCCATTCGCGCGCAGGGCTCGCGCTTCGACGAGGTGTTCGTACAAATTCGCGAATCGCCGCAACGCCGCTTCTTCGGCGTCGACCGCCTCGCCGGCCCGCACGCTGGCGTTGCCGGCCGCCAGCAGTGTTTCGCGGCGCGTTTTATTTTTGTCTTGGGTCAGTTCCGTCACCGCTTCCGCGAACGCACTGCGATGATCGTCCGAGTCGGCGTCGCCCCACCGCAACGCCGGCCACCGTGCGAACAGTGCGCCGAGGTTTTGTTGCCGCAGGGCGTTGAGCTGTTCCTTTGCCTCGCTCTGCGCTTTCAACAACACGGGACGCGCCGCCGGATCGCCGTAGGTGAGGCGGTCGAAAGCCGTGACGGCCCGGTCCGGACCTTCCAGCCCGAGTTGCTGGGAAAGCGCGTCGAGCACCGCACGTTGCGCCGGCGTGCCCGACTGCCACACCTCCGGGTAAGGCACAGT
>CALMVM010000385.1:0-5861 GCA_937873255.1 uncultured Verrucomicrobiota bacterium
GACAGGAGGAGCGTTTTCATCAAATGAGGAAACGGGCAGCGGTACTTTGTAGAGCATGCCGCTACCGCAGACCGCCCGCAAGGCGCTTTGCGCGCTTCCCGCGAGCACTCCCGGGCGTATTCTGGTAAACTGCCCCCGGATGGAACCCCCGCCACTCGCGCTTTCCCAACCCGTGACCGACCTGCCCGGCCTCGGTCCCGTGCGGGCCAAGGCGCTCGAACGCCTCGGCCTCCTCACGGTCGGCGACCTGCTGTCCCATTACCCGAAACGCTATGAGGACCGTCGGCAATTCGAGCATTTCCCGACACAGGCCGGCGACAAACCCGTTTGCGTCTGCGGAGTCGTTGTCGCCACGTCCACCAAGCGCCTGCGAGGCCGTCAGATGATGTTCGAGGCCACGCTCCAAGAACCCGAACGCCATGCTCTGTCCTCCTTGCTGACGGTCCGCTGGTTCAACGCCTATTTCGTGCAGAAAATCTTCGCCGCCGGCCAGCGCGCGGTCATCTACGGCAAGCCCAAGGCCCGGGGCGCGGGCGTGGTCATCGACCATCCCGAATTCGAGATCATCGAGGACGAGGGCGACGAGGAAAATCTCATTCATCTCAAGCGCATCACCCCCGTCTACGCCACCACCGAGGGGTTGAGCCAGAAGACGATTCGCACGCTGATCTATCGCACCCTCGCCGCCGTGGACCTCTCCACGCTGCCCGACATCCTCCCCGCCGGGCTCGACCCGACCCCGCGCGCCGTCGCCCTGCGCAACATCCATTTCCCCGACGACGAACCCTCCCGCGAGTCCGCCCGCCGCCATCTGGTCATGAGCGAGTTCTTCGGCCTCCAGATGATCCTCGCCGCCCGCCGCGCCCGGGCCATCGCGCTGACCGGCGAGTCCCACTGCGGACCCGGCAAGTTGTTGGAGCGTTTCCACGATTCGCTGCCCTTCGGACTCACCAGAGCCCAGTGGCGCGCTATCGGCGAGATCCGTGCCGACCTCGCCACCAACCACCCCATGAACCGGCTCCTGCAAGGCGACGTAGGCGCTGGCAAGACGCTGGTGGCGCTCTCGGCCATGCTTCTTGCCGTGGAAGCAGGCTATCAGGCGGTCCTCATGGCCCCCACGCAGGTGCTGGCCGAACAGCATTTCCTGGTTTTCAAGCGTTGGCTGGAGCCGTTGGGATTGCGGCTGGGATTGCGCACCGGCAACCGCCGCGAGGATACCAACGGCGCGGACGACCTGTTTTTTGGTCAGGACGGGTCGAAGGATGCGGAATCGAGTCAGATTCGTGGAAACGGGCTGGCCGGTGCGGACGGCAGTTTCCCCACTCCCGCGACGACGGAACTTCCCGCCATCACGACAGGTCCAAGCCTTGGCGCGGCGGGATTGATTCACGACGCGATGGGTCTTACTCCCGAGGCGATGGACTCCATCCGCGCGGCGGCCGGATCGGTTCGACGCGTGGTCGTTGCCAATCGTGCCCTGAAAAAAGCCAGCCGTGACCCGGCGGCCGTTCGCGCCGTCGTGGCGGATAGCCCGGGCACCGTCGTCCCGCGCAACGACAATGAGCCGGACATTCTCGTCGGCACGCACGCGCTCCTGCACGAAAAGACGCCACCTCCACGCCTGGGGTTGGTGGTCATCGACGAGCAGCATAAATTCGGCGTCCTCCAACGCGCCGCCCTTTCCAAAGGACGCAAGGTCGCGCCCGACGTGCTGGTGATGACCGCCACGCCCATCCCGCGCACGCTGGCGATCACGGTCTACGGGGATTTGGACGTTTCCATCCTGGATGAGCTGCCCGCCGGCCGGGGCAAGATCGTCACCGCCGTGCGCTCCAACGACAAGCTGCGCGAGGCAGGCGAGTTCGTGCGAAAACACCTCGCCGACGGCCGGCAGGCGTACCTCGTTTATCCGCTCATCGACGAGAGCGAGAAACTCAACGTCAAGGCGGCCACGGAGGCGTTCGAGCATTGGCGGGAGGTGCTGAAGGGATTCCGCTGCGAACTCCTCCACGGCCGGATGCGCCCCGAGGAAAAGGACGCGGTCATGAAAGCGTTCCGCGACGGCGAGGTCCACGCGCTGATTTCCACGACGGTCATCGAGGTCGGCATCGACGTGAAAAACGCCAACCTCATGCTGATCGAAAACGCCGAGCGGTTCGGGCTCGCGCAGCTCCACCAGCTTCGCGGGCGCGTCGGACGGGGCGAGCACAAGAGTTACTGCCTGCTCATGGTGGACCCGAAGGCCGGGCCGGAGGCGGTCGGCAAACTGCGCACGCTGGAGGAGAGTTCCGATGGGTTCGTCATCGCCGAGGCCGACCTGCGGCTGCGCGGGGCGGGCGATATTCTCGGCACGGCCCAAAGCGGGCTGCCGCCGCTCAAGCTCGGCGATCTCGTCGGCGACGCCGAATGGATGCGCGAGGCGCGGACAGCGGCGCGCGATCTTTTTGAATCCGATCCGCACCTGCGGCGTCAGGAGAATCAGCGATTCCGTACGTACCTGACCGAGAACCGCCGCACGACGCTCGCGCAGGTGAGTTGAATTCCCCGCCGAAATCTGGATGATAACGCTCCGCCACCGATGAGACGCTTTTTCAGCTTCCTGCTTTTCGTGCTGCTGCTGTGCGTGGCGGTGGGGGCGTTGTGGGTTTGGAAAAATCCCCGCTACAGCAACGGCCGGCTGGACGTGGGGCGCTCGCTGGCGTCGATCTTCCGGCGCGGCGGAGGCGATAGGCACTACCAGCCCGAAAAATACACCGTGGCCGAGGGGCCGTACATCGACCCGGCAGCGGTGAACGTCCTCGCCGCGCTGAGCCAACAGCGCATCCTGTTGGCAAAGGCCGTGGTGCCCTCGGTGGTGAGCATCACGACGACTCGCCAGGCTCGCGGGCCGCTGAACGACGACCCGTTGTTCCGGTTCCAGCACCGCAACGTGCCGCGCGCCCACCAGGGCACCGAAGGCGCGCAGGGCAGCGGGGCGATTGTCAGCAAGGAGGGGCACATCGTGACCAACAACCACGTCATCGAAGGCATGGACGACATCGAGGTCGAACTCAGCGACGGACGACGCGCGCGGGCGAGGTTGATCGGCACCGACCCCGAGACGGACATTGCCGTGCTCAAGATCGACGAGGGTGACCTGCAGCCGCTGCCCTTCGGCAACAGCGACGCGGTGGAGGTCGGCGAGACCGTGATGGCCGTGGGCAATCCCTATGGATTGGAGGAAAGCGTGACCCAGGGCATCATCAGCGCGAAAGGCCGCACGGCCAGCGAGAGCACGACGCCCACGGCGCTTTTCCAGACCGACGCCGCGATCAACCCTGGCAACAGCGGCGGGCCGCTGGTCAACGTGCGGGGCGAACTGATCGGCATCAACGTGAAGATTTATACCGAGACGGGCGGCTGGCAGGGCGTGGGGTTCGCGATCCCGTCGGCAACGGTGCGCCGGTCGATGGACAGCATCCTCACGACCGGACGGGTGGTTCACGGCTACCTGGGCATTTACAATGTGCCGCTGACCGACCGTGCCGCCCGGCAACGCGGCGTCGCCGGAGCCAAAGGGGTGCTCGTGGACCGCGTGCAGGCAAATTCCCCGGCCGAGAAGGCGGACATCCGCGCGGGCGACCTGATCCAGAAGTTCAACGGCAAGGCGGTGGCCGACATCGGCGACCTGCGCCGCGGCGTGGAGGAAGCCGGGGTGAACGCCACGGCGACGGTCGAGTTCTTGCGCGACGGCAAGCCCCTTTCCGTCCAAGCGCAGATCGCCGAGAAACCGCCGCTCAGCGCGCAGATTCCCTACGCTCCCGGCAGTCCCGGCAGTCCCGGACGCAACGGCGCGCCCACCGGCGACGGCACGCCGCTCGACGGCGTCCAGGTGGGTGAATTGACGCCCGAAGCGGTCGCCAAGCGCGGGTTGGCCGAGGACACCCAGGGCGTGGTTGTCGAGACGGTGGACTCCGGCAGTCCCGCCGCCGACAAATTGCGGCCCGGCGACATCATCGACCGCATCAACCAGCAGGCGGTCGCGTCGCGGGAGGATTACGATACGCTCACCCACGAGTTGGTCAGCGGCGAGCCGGCTTTGTTGTCGGTGTTGCGCAGCCGCACCCGGGTGCTCGTGGTGATCAATCCGGGTTGAGGTGGGTCGTTTGTTTCCATGAAAATCCTGGCCTGCATCCTCGCCGCGCTCGTGTTGCCTGAGTTGGCCGGCGCGCAGACCGGTCCGCCGAATGTCCGGGGGCCGGAGTGTGTCGCGGTGGCGTCGGCGTTCGGGCCTGAGTTGGCCGCCATCGAGACCATGATGGTGCCCGACGCGGCGAAGTTCGAAACGACGCGAATCAACGGGGTGGAGTTCAAGATCACGCAGGTCGGCGGGCGGCGGTTCGTGTTTTTTCTGACCGGCATGAGTCTGGTCAACGCGGCGATGAACACGCAGCTCGCGCTGGACCGGTTCAACGTGAGCGCGCTGTTTTTCACCGGCAGCGCGGGTGGGATCGACCCGGACCTGCACCCGGGTGACGTGGTCGTGCCGGCGCGCTGGCATTACCATTCCGAGGCGGTCTACGTGAACGAGGCGACGCCGGGGCAATTCGCGCTGCCGGGATTCTTCAAACAGAAATACCTGAACTACGGGATGATCTTCCCAGAGGAAGTGACCGTCAAACGCGACGGCATGGACAAATGGCAGCAGGTGTCCGAGTTCAAGGCCGACGAGAAGCTGCTAGCCGCCGCGCAACGCGCCACCGGCGCGATGCCCCCGTTCAAGGTCGGCGAGCGTGCGTGCAAGATCGTGTACGGCGGCGACGGGGTGTCGGGCAGCGTGTTTTGCGACAACGCGGATTACCGGGGATGGGTTTTCCGGGTATGGAAGGCGCAATGCATCGACATGGAATCCGCCGCGATTGCGCAGGTGTGCTGGCAAAACAAGACGCCGTGTCTCATCGTGCGCGGCCTGAGCGACCTTGCCGGCGGGCAGGCGGGGGCCAACGAGATCGACCAATACCTGAAAGCGGCGGCCGAAAACTCGGCGCGGGTGCTCGTGCGCATCCTGCAAAACCTTGACGCCCCCGCCCCGGCAGCGGTGTCGCCACCGACGCGCTGAAACGGGGTGTTTCCCGCGATGGAGATCCGCACGATCCTGACGCCAGCGGAAGTCGCGGTGCTGCCCGAGCGCGATCTGCGGGACGCGACCTGCGTGGTTTTCGATGTGCTGCGGGCGACCTCCACGGTCCTCGCCGCATTGGCGAACGGCGCACGAACGGTCGTCCCGGTCCTGACGCCGGAAGAGGCATTTGCCCTGCGCGAGACCGAATTTCCGGACGCGCTGCTCGGCGGCGAACGCGACGGGGTGCGCATCGACGGCTTCGACCTCGGCAACTCCCCGCGCGAGTACGTGCGCGGAGTCGTCGAGGGCCGTGAGATCATCACCACGACGACCAATGGCACGGTGGCGCTACGGGCGTGCGGTGGTGCCGGACTGATCCTCGCGGCCGGGCTCGTGAACATCGGCGCAACGGCGGTGTATCTGCGAGGTTCGCGGATGACCGGGCCGCTGCTGCTTGTTTGCGCGGGGACAGGGAAAGATTTCGCGATGGAAGACGGATTGGCCGCCGGCCTGCTTGCGGAGCGACTGAGTCACGCCGCGATTCAGTCCGACGACGCCACCCGGGCGATGGTGGCGCTGTACGAGCGCCACCGCCGCGATCTGCGGACAGTTTTGCTCGATTCGACGAACGGCCTCCGTTTGGTGGAGATCGGTCTCGGCGAGGACGTGGCGTGGTGCGCGCGCGAATCGGTATTGGAAGAGGTCGCCGTGATGCGCGCGGGCGCGATCCGGTTGCACGCTTCCGCCTCCCCGAAACGTA
>CALMVM010000385.1:5936-6173 GCA_937873255.1 uncultured Verrucomicrobiota bacterium
CCGGCCCCGCCAGAGACGCCGCCTCCGGAAGAGCCGGTTCGGTTGGACTTGGTTGAAGAGGAACCATCCCCCACGCCTCCGCCGCTCGTCGTTGCGTCCGCGACGCCGACCCCAACGCCGCAAAGCAAAAAAATCGTCGATGCCACGGGGGAGGATTCCACCGAAACACCGTCGCCCTCCGCCGCTCTCTCCGACCGGACGACACGCGCTTCTTCCAACACTGCCGCAGAAAGCGAC
>CALMVM010000386.1:0-4680 GCA_937873255.1 uncultured Verrucomicrobiota bacterium
AACGCGGCGCTCGTCCCCGAGGTAGGGATGGCGCTCCGAGCCGTCCGTAAATGGCTTGAACGTGATCTGCGTGCGCATGGATTGCCTCGCCGGAGAAATCCACGGACGGCTCAGAGAGCCATCCCTACCAGTTGTTTGGACGCCGCTACGCGGCGAACCTGCCAGTATGCTCATCGTCACTTCCCCTCCTCCGGGTTGGCGATTGAAAGCGCGCGAAAATACGGTCCTGCCAGAGATGGGTCGGCAACGCCCGCGCGTTCCGGCAGCGCCCGCGCGGGCGGCAACAGCCGCAGCAACGCGCGCCGCAATGCCGCCCGATCTTCCTCGCCGTTCGCCGCGCCGCCCGCCGTCATCCGACGCAAAACCTGCAACCCCGCCAGGAACACCTCCGGCTGCCGCGTCGCCGCCGCCGTCAGCGCGGGCTCGACGCGCCGCAGCGCATCGAGCGTCCCCGCGCCGGCCGTTTCCCCCGGTGTGGACGGCCACCCCTGGAGCACCTCGCGTGCCCACCCCACGGAAGGGTCACCCAACGGCAACACATCCGTCACCGACCCTCGAAAGGGTACGTCGCTCGCGTCGCCCGCCAGACGGCGTTGCGCGATCTTGATCGGCGGTGCCTCGAACCCAATGTGCTGCACGTACGCGCGCGCCGTTTGCTGGAGTTCCTTGAGGATGTCGAGCGCGCGGTGTTCCGGCGCGAGCGCCTCGTTGGGCCGCGCCGTGCGCAGGTATTTCTCGGCGTCCCACATCGCCGCGAGCGCGTCGCGCATCGTCCCCTTGGAGCCGGCGTCGTAGTACGTCGATTTGTCCTGCGAATCGTGCTGGTCCACGAACGGCGCGACCACCGCGTCGGCGGACAGCGGCTTGTCGGGATGCTCCGGGCGCAGGCCGGCCGCGCGTTCTTCGTCGGTGCCTCCCTGGCGGTCCTGCGATTCGTGTTCCTGGAGGAAACGCTGCTGGACGCTCGCCGCCGCGCGCGGACCGGCGGGCTGTTCGGGCGCGGCGCGTTCCAACGGGTCGAGATGCACCTCGATGTGGTCAGCGTTGCCGCCTTCCATTTCCTCGCCGAGCAGTTGGCCGTAGCGCAACCGCAAAAGCTGCTGGTCGATGCCCAGGCTGTTGGCGCGGTCGCGGAATTCCGCGTCGGGGATCGTCGGCCGGTCGGCAAGGAGTTTTTCCGTGTCGATGATGATCTGCCGTTCACTGCGGAAATACTGCGGCACGAGATTGATCCCCGTCAGCCCCTTGCCGACCGTGCTCGTTTTCTCCTGCGGCCCTTTGAGCGTGATGAACCGCGTCTCCGAGCGCGTGCGGTTGGCGTTGGGCTGGCGGTTGTCGTAAGCCTGGACAAAAAAGTACAACTCGTCGCCCGGTTCGAGCCCGAGCGCGCCGAGGTCGAGCGTGCGCGTGAACCGCCGTGCGGTGCCGTCCGGCGCGGGCTCGTCGTGATCGAAAGCGAGGGGCACCTCGCGGAACTTCACCGCCTCGCCCGAGCCCTTCGCCACGGTGGCGATGATGCGGATGTCCGCCACGGCGTAATCGTCCGACGCCAACACTTCCACCTCCACGCGCGGCGGCGGCGCGGGCGGAACGGCCGGGGCAACATCTGTCCGCGCCTGCGCGGGCTGGACGATCCGTACCTGCGGCGGGTGGTCCTTGATGACCTTCAACGCGAAAAGCTCGGTCCCGTTCCAAGCGTTCCCGTCGGGCAGCATGGCGGCGAGGTGATACAAACCTGGCTCGGTGATCCTCCGCGCGCCGGACAGCTCCACGCCCGCACCCGACGGTTTGATCTCCAACGCCTGCGCGCCGGCCGCCCCTTCGCCGAAAACAACCCTCGCCTCGCGCACTGGCCGGTCGAGTGTCAGCGTCCACGCAACGGTCGCGCCTTCCTCCACTTCGGCGTTGAAGCCGTCCACCCGGCGCGGCGCGCGTCCAGTGTACGCGGGCGGCGTGACGAGCAGCCCGCCGCCGATGATCTTCGGCCACGCGGGCGCGCCGGCTGGCGGCGTGGACGGGCCGGAGGGAACGGCGCGGGTGACGTGCGGGTGGTGAACGATCTCTATCGGGTGCGATCTCCGCCAGAGTGTCGCTCCGATGACCGCCAGCAGCGCCGCCACCATGCAAACGATGGCCGGACCCAGAAAACCCAGGGGCGGCATCCCGAAATTACCCGGATGCAGAAGGGTTGCAGTGCTTGGCCCGAGCGATGCGTCGAGGCGGCGGACCTGCAAGCGTTCCAACAGGCTCAGGCGTTCGGGCGGCTTCAGGAACAGGGACCCGCTCTCTTCCATTTCCGGGTAAGTCCGATCGAGATGATCGGCCACGCGTGCCGCGTCGATCTGCCAGGGGCGGCTCCTGGCCAGCAGAACCGCCAGCGTGCCCGCAAATCCGCCCGCGATCCACCACCACTCCGCAGCGTTCGTCGTCAGGAACAGCGTGATCAGGGCCGACGCCAGATTGGCCGCGCTCAATGCAAAAAAGCAGTCGCGCGCCAGGGTCATCCCCTGCCATTGGCGTGCGAGCGTGCGGAGGACGTGGTGGTTCATCGGCGTGCGGCGGCGAACGGGGCGGATTGGACCGACGTGGCGACGGACGGTTCGGTGGGTCGGCGCAGGCTCAGGATGCGTTCGAGCAGGAAAAGCGTCGCCGCCACGATCCACAACGGCCAACGCAGGTCGCGGAAAGGTTGGTTGGCCGGCGCGAGGATGGGAATCGTCGCGGCGACGCCCGTTTCCGAAGGACGACCCTGCGATGGGTCGGACAGACGCCGGTCGTGCAACGGGTCGGTCGCGGACAGCGCCACGGTCTCCGGGAACAACCGCGCACGGACCCAGGCAGGTAGCGCGGTCGTGCGCGGCAGGTCGGTCCATTCGGGGTCGAAACGCGTGTACATATCCCAGAGTTCGCCGCTCGCCGGATGTGAGTAACTCAGAAGCGGGTTGCCCTGTCCGTCGCTCCACCACACCGTCCCGGCCGCGCGTTGGTCGCGGGGGTTTGCGCGTTTGCGCAGGCGGGTTCCACCGACCGCATCGTCCGGCGGCGCGACGATCCGGTCGTCGGCTGCCACGGGGTCGCCGCCCGCGTAACGCACGATGCGAGGAGCACGCGCCGCCAGACCTTCCGGCACCGGGCGCGTGCTCAGCCAGAACGTCCATTGCGTCGCGGCGGCGTGTCCGGCGTCGTGCAGGATGAGGACACTCACCGCTGATGGCGGCAACTCGACCGCCCACGGATCGGCCGCGTGCGGGCGGGGGTGATCATCGTGCAGGAACCGGGTGGCACCGGGTTTGTCGTCTCCCGGTTCGGTGCGCCAATGTTCGTCCTCGTGGGTCGGAAACACGACAGGCGCACTCAACGCGCCGACGGCGAACACCGTCGAACGCGCGTCGCTGCGACCGGCGACCACGCGTTCCTTCCACCCGGAGGCGACCCAGACGTGGGGTTGTCCGTTTTCTTCTTCGGGCGTGGACACCCATTCGACTTTGCAATGACCCAAAGCCGGACGAGTGCCCTGCAACACCGCCAGCCGGCCCGGGGAAAAAACCGCCAGCACCGAGCCGGCCGGCAATTCCGCGTCGGCCTCGCGCAACAGCGACCAGAGATCGGGTGTGCCGTGTTCTACCGACCCGGCGGAGGGTTCGTCCGACACGGCGGGGAAACCGGGCGCGAGACGGCGGGGTTCGAAGCCGTTTGCCCGCGCGGCGCGCCAACGCGCGAGGGCATCGCCCGTCAACGCCGCCGTCGGATCGAGCAACGCCCAACGGCGGGGACCGGCCGGCGGCGTTTCAACCCAGCGCGGTTCGGCCAGCAGCAGCGCGAGCGCGGCCAGCAATGCGAGACGGACGCAGAGCAGGAGCCATTCGCGCCAGCGCGGGTTGCGCCACGGACGGCGCGGGACGTTTTCCAAAAACCGCAGGCTCCCGAGCCGCACCGTGCGCGGCGGCGGACGCCGCAGGTGGATCGCCAGCGGCAACGCCAACGCCGCGAGCGTCCAGAGCGCGGCGGGATGGAGCAGTTGGAGCATGACGAAAGGCGTGCGAGGTCGAGTTTATTTCTGCCTTTGCTTCAGATAGGCGCGCAGGACTTTGCCCGGCGGTTCGTTGAGCAGGAAACGCAGCGTATCGAACCGTCCGCCGCCTTCCCAATCGCGCCGCCACGCGCGCAGGCGCTGGTCGTAGCCGTCCACCCACGCCGCGCGCGCGGCGTCGGCGTCGGCCTCTTGCGTCGCACCGGTTTCCCAGTCCTCGAATCGCACCAACCCATGAAAGGGAAACGTCTGCTCATCGCGGCCAAGGAGGTGGAACAGGAGGAGTTCGTGCCCGCGCGAACGCAACGGCGCGAGCGACGCGCGGATTTCGTCATCCTGCTCGTGGCCGTCGGTGAGCACGACGACGATCTCGCGCGCCGAACCGTCCCCACCGGCCCCGCGCGGCACGCCCTCGGCGAACGCCGCATGCAGCGCGCGGCGGGCGTCGGCGGGCCAGCGGCCGGAGGGCTGAAGATTGGCGAGGGTGCGCAGGATGCGTTCGGTCGGCTGGCGGTGTTGGCCGGGGGGGACGGAGGTGATCCCTTCGCCGTTGATCGCGTGCAGGCCGACCTGGTCGCCCTGTGCGGCGGCGAGGAGGGTCAACGCGGCGACGAGGTTGCGCGCGAGGTCGAACTTGGTCAGCGATGGGT
>CALMVM010000386.1:4690-9754 GCA_937873255.1 uncultured Verrucomicrobiota bacterium
GTTGTTGCGACCGCTGGCCTTGGCGTGGTACATGGCGGCGTCGGCGTGGCGCATGGACGCGGTGGCGTCGAGGATGAGACGGATGTTGATGGCGGTCTCGATCTCGCTTTCGCGCACGAAGTAACGGTCGCTGCGCGCGTAGAGTTTCCAGTCGATGTGGCGTGGTTCATCGCCGGGTTGGTAGGCGCGGTACTGGGCGAATTCGCGCGCCATGCCCGGCTGCCGGCTGGCGTGCAGGCCGGGCAGGACGCCTGCGACGAGGCCCCGCGCGGCGAGCGTCAGTCCCCGCGTGGCGGCGAGGAGTTGGGGGTCGAGGGTGGAGGGCACGAGGGAATCCTGGCTCAGGTCAGTTCAATCAGAGCCTCCCACGGCTGCGCGGAGAGTTCTTCCAGACGCGTCTGGAAACGCGCCACTTCGGGCACCGCCAGAAAGCATTGCAGATACCTCTGTGTCTCAATCGGGTAGCCCAGGCTGTTGCCGAGTTCCACACAGCACAATCCCGCATCTCTGAAATCTCCCCCCTGGTCATACACCTCCCACCGGCCGAGATGGACGGAGACATCCAAGGGGACAAAATCTTCGGAGAGTTTTGCCGGCATGGCGGCGAGCGCGGCATCCGTCATCGTCATTAGCAGGCCATCATCCGCGCTGGCGAATGTCAGGATGGTTGCAAAGTCGCGGTCCCCGCGCATTTTGGAGACGGCTTCCTCGACCAAAGGATTTGGCAGCTCCAAAAGCAGGATCTGATCGTCCCACGGGTCGCCGGTGGAGTCCGGGACGATCTGCCACAGGTGAAGACTCTCGAACGCCGTCGCCCCAAACAACGCCGCGATCCTGCGGACGAAATCCGGCGTGCCGATCCAGGAACGGTCCACCGGAGTGAAGTAGATGCTGCAACCGATGGACATAAAGACTTGTTCAGGACAGCGGGCTCTTCGACTGGGGCACGAGTTTGAAGAGTTCGGCCGCCACGTCGTCGGTGGTGATGTTTTCTCCCTCGGCTTCGAAGTTGAGCAGGATGCGATGCCGCAACACCGGCGCGGCGAGTGCGCGCAGGTCCTCGGGCGTCACGGCGAACCGGCCCGACAGCAATGCCCGCGCCTTTGCCGCCAGGATGAGCGACTGACCCGCGCGCGGGCCGGCTCCCCAGCGCACCCATTGGTTGATGTACGGCAGCGATTTGTCCCGCGTCGCGCGCACGAGGCGGCCGACGTATTGCACCATCGTCTCGCTGATCACCACCTCGCGCGCGAAACCTTGCAGGCGGCGAACCTCGTCGGCGCTCATCACGGGCTCAACCTTCGCAGCCCCTTTGCCGGTCGTCTGCGCGAGCATTGTGAACTCGTCCGCCTCGTCGGGATAGCCGATGGTCACGTATAATAGAAACCGGTCCAGTTGCGCCTCGGGCAGCGGGTAGGTGCCGGCCTGTTCGATGGGATTTTGCGTAGCCAACACAAAAAAGGGTCGCTCCAGCGCGTACGTCTTGCCGCCGTAGGTCACGCTGCCCTCCTGCATCGCTTCGAGGAGCGCGCTCTGCGTCTTGGGTGGCGTGCGGTTGATCTCGTCGGCGAGTACGATCTGGCCGAACAGCGGGCCCTTGTTGAATTGGAAGAACCGCTTGCCCGTCGCGTGGTCCTCCTCCAACACCTCCGTGCCGATGATGTCCGAGGTCTTCAGGTCGGGCGTGAACTTGATGCGCGCAAATGTCAGGTCCACCGCCTGCGACAACGTGCGGATCAGCAGCGTCTTGCCCAATCCCTGCAGACCTTGCAACAAACAGTGGCCGCCAGCGAGGAAGGCGGTCAACAATTCTTCGATGACCTCGCGCTGGCCGATGATGACCTTGCCAATTTCTTGGCGCAGTCGCGGGAGTTTGTCGAGCAGGGCGCGGACTTCCTTTTCGTCCGGTGGCGTGGTGTTGGTCATGATGCGGTTCCCTTGATTGTCCCCCTACCTGATTCGACCCGCGCGCCCGCTCAGGCCGCCGTCATCGCGTGGACGATGATGTTCACGCCGAACTTCGTGTTGTCCTCGGCGAGGAAACGCTTGTTGCGGAAATCGTAGTCCCACTCGCAACCGTAGTCCTTGTTGCTGTAGAGCACGGCGAGGCGGCCGTCGATCTCGATGCCGCGCAGATAGTCGTGCACGAGGTCGTCGCCCCAGCCGTTGAGTTCAAAACTGGTCGTCGGCGGGCCCTTGTCGAATTTGAAAAACGCCCGGTAGAGCGGGTGGTCGTTCGGGATTTTCTTGAGCGCGTCGGGGCCGAAGATGTCGGCCATCTGCGTCTCGAAACTCTTGGCGAACAGCCCGTCGATGTCGTGGTTGCAATCGTCCGCGAGCACGAATCCGCCACGGCGCACGTAGTCCTCGAAGTTCTCGCGTTCGCGGTCGGTGAACTGCACGAGCCGATGGCCGCTCAGGTAGACGAACGGCGCGTCGAGCACTTCCTTGCTGCCCAGCGGCACGACGGCCTCGCGCGGGTCGATTTGGATCGTCGTGTAGGCGACGAGCGAGTCGAGCAAGTTCGACGGCATGCGCTGATCCACCACGTCCCAGTCGCCCGACTCGTATTGCAGGCGGTGGAAGATGAAATCGGCGAGAGGCATGTCGTTTCCCGAGACTCAACCGTACTTGGGCGTACGACCCTCGTCCGCGTCCTGATAGTCCATGTACGTCTGGATCTCGTCGCGGTCGGCCCAACCCCGCTCGGCCTTGAGTTCGGCGATTTCGGGGGAACACTCGTCCCGCAAACCGCGTTTGCGCAGGAAAGCGTTCCAGGCCCGTACCTGTTCCCCGTTGAGCGGCAGACGGCCCGCGAAGACCGCGTCGAAGATTTCCTCGTCCGTTCCTCCCTGGAGGGTGCGAGCGGTCAGCGCGTCGAAGTCCACGCCCCAGAAACGGCAAAAACGCGCGTCGAAGGTATCGTCACGGTTGAAGCCCAAATTGTAATCGGGCGGCAACTTGCCGAGGGCGTGCAGACGAATTTTATCGAGCTGACGTGCGAAGAACACGACCCCGCGCGTCTCGACGTGCGCGGAGCGCGGCGGAAAGGTGGCGGAGAAATCAGGCATGGGACATTCCCGGGTTAGACCGCGTCCGACAGGCTGGAGAACGTGAAGTCGCGCACCACCATCGGCGGGATCAGACAGCCGTTCGCCCGCACGGGTTTGCCGAGCGCCTCGATGTTGTTGAGCATGATGACCGGGCTCTCGTTGAAGCGGAAGTTCTTGATGGCGTATTTGATCTCGCCGTCCTCGACGTAGAACGTGCCGTCGCGCGTCAGTCCCGTGTAGAGCACCGTCTGCGGATCGACCGGGCGGATGTACCACATGCGCGTGACCAGCACGCCGCGCTTCACGCCCTTGACCAGCGCGTCCAGGTTGTCCGTGCCGCCGTCCATGATGACACCCTGCGCTCCCTCGAACGCCCCGACCGAGCGCCCGCGAAAACCCTCGCGGATCGACGGCACGGCCTTGTCGTCAGAGATACCTTTCTTTTGCGCCCAGTAGCGCGAGTACGACATGTTTTCCACCACGCCGTCCTTGATCCAATCCACGCGCTTGCGCGGACGGCCGTCGGCGGCCCAGGGGTTGCCGGGCACGTCGGCATTCATCGGGTCGCTGTAGAGGTGCACGCGCTCGTCCATGAGCTTCTCACCCAAACGTGAACCACCTCCGGCCTTGCTCAGGAACGAACGCCCCTCGTCGGCGCGGCGCGCGTCCATCATGGTAATCATGTGGCTGATGAGGTCCACGCTGGCGGCGGGCTCCAGGATGACGGTGTATTTGCCCGGCTCGATGGCACGGGTCTCGCGGGACTTGAGCGCCTTTTGCGCGGCGATCTCACTGACGGCCCCGGTGTTCATGAGCGCGGCATCGTTGAAATCGGCCACGCCGTAGCCCGAGCCCTTGCCGTCGTCGGTGCGGATCGTCACGGAGAAATCCACGGCCGTCGATTTGTGGTAACCGGACAGCCCGCGCGAGTTGGCGACGGCAACGAAACCGGCCTCGTCCTGCAGGAAGCCGGCGGCGGTGAGTTTCTGCGGCCGGCAGAGGTTGACGCTCGCCGCCACGCCCTTGGCGCGGTATTCGGGATCGATGGTCGCGGTGGACTCGAAATAGCTTTTGGGCTCGTCGTATTTCTGCGCGCCCATCATCGTGACGTATTCCGGATTTTCCGGCGCGAGCCGGGAAAGTTCCTCCGCGCGGCGGACGGCTTTTTCGAGCGATGCGTCGTCGAATTCGTTGATGGTCGCCGTGCCCGACTTCTTGCCGTAAGCGGACTGCACGACGAGATTGAGATTTTCCTGCGCGCCGCTGGTCGAGGCAGCGTTGCGCGCGAAGCGCACGTTGCCCTGGCGGCTGCCGGCGAGCGTGGCCTCGCATTCGTCGGCCTTGGAGTAGCCGAGCACTTTTTTGAGGATCGCCTGGGCTTCGGATTCGCTGAGTTGAGCCATAAACTTAGGAGATAGGAGATAGAAGATAGGAGATAGGGCGGAGAAGAAGCAGCCCCATCAGATTTTGCGCGCGGTGTTGATGACGTTCACCTTGTTGAAGCGCGCCGTGGCCGAACCGTGCGACACCGCGCTGACCTGGCCCGGCTGGCCCTTGCCGTCGAAGAAGCTGCCGCCCAGCGAATAGTCGTGCTCGTCGCAGATCGCCACGCACGAGTTCCAGAACTCCTGCGTGTTCGATTGATAAGCCACGTCGCGCAGCATCCCGGCGATCTTGCCGTCCTTGATCTCGTAGAAAAGCTGCCCGCCGAACTGGAAGTTGTACCGCTGCTGATCGATGGAGAACGACCCGTTGCCGACGATGTAAATGCCGCGCTCGACCTTGGAGATCATCTGCTCGGGGCTGAGCGGCTCCTTGCCGGGCTGGAGCGAGACGTTGGGCATGCGCTGGAACTGCACGTCGTCCCAGTTGTCCGCGTAGCAACATCCGTCGCTATGGTCCTGACCGACGATGTGCGCCTGGTCGCGGATTTTCTGGTAGTTGACCAGGATGCCGTCCTTGATGAGGTCCCACTTGCCGCAGGGCACGCCCTCGTCGTCGTAGCCGACCG
>CALMVM010000386.1:9764-10895 GCA_937873255.1 uncultured Verrucomicrobiota bacterium
TCTTGTCGGCGACGATGTTGACCAACGGACTGCCGTACTTGAAGGACTTGCTTTTCCACTTGTCGAGCGTGGCGAAGCTCGTGCCGGCGTAGTTGGCCTCGTAGCCGAGGACGCGGTCGAGTTCGGTGGCGTGCCCGATGGACTCGTGGATGGTCAGCCACAGGTGCGCCGGGTCGAGCACGAGGTCGTACTGACCGGCCTCGACCGACTTGGCGGCGATCTTTTGACGCACCTGCTCGGCGGCGGCGGCGGCGTCCTCGACCATGTCGTAGCTCTTGGTGTACATCGTCGTCACCCCGGGGAACGGGCGCTTGTCCTCCGCGCGGCCGGCGAGGTACTCGTAGCCGCGTCCGCAGGGAGTGCTCAGCGCGTCGCGCGTCTGAAATTTTCCTGTCTTCGGATCGATGGCCGTCACCGTGAACGACGGCCAGATGCGGTGGACATCCTGGTCGATGTAGGAGCCGTCGGTGCTGGCGAAGTATTTCTGCTCGTTGACCTGGAACAGGTTGGAGTTGACGAAGTTCGCCCCGTGCTTGAGCGCGGCGGCGTTGGCGGCGAGCAGGAGTTCGACCTTTTCGGTCAGCGGCACCTCGAAGGCGTTGCGCTCGATAGGCGTGCGCCAACTGACCTCGCCCAGGCCCTTTTGCGGGGCGAGCTGGACGGGGGTTTCGATAAGCTTGGCGGCGGCGTTGGCCTTGGCGATGGCGACGGCGTCGGCGGCGGTGCGCGCGATGGACTCGGGGGTCTACTGGTCGGTCGCGGCGAAGCCCCAGCAGCCGTCGGCGAGCACGCGAACGCCCGCGCCGTAGCTCTCGGTGCTGACGGTGTTTTCCACCTTGTCCTCGCGGGTGATGACGAACTGGTTCAGATAGCGGCCGATACGCACGTCGCAGTAGGACGCGCCCTTCTTGGTGGCGGCGTTGAGCGCGGCGTCGGCGAGTTTCTTTTTGTCGGCGGCGGGGACGGGACTCACGTCACCGAAGGCGGTGACGGGATGGCCCCAGACGGGGATGAAAAGCGAACCGGCGGCGAGGCCGGTGTACTGGAGGAATTTGCGTCGGTGCATGTTGGTGAAGAAACCCTTGCCTTTGCGCGCGCGGCGGTTGGTTGGACGCCGCGCGGTTAGCGGAC
>CALMVM010000387.1:0-702 GCA_937873255.1 uncultured Verrucomicrobiota bacterium
TGATTCAATTACATCCGATTCTGAATTTCATAGATGAGAATACTTTTTTAAAAAAGAAAATTCTATACGTTTTGAAACGTCACGGATTAAAAAATTTAATCTAGAAAGTATTTATAAGTAACTCTCCAAGAAACATTTATGGAATAAAATTTTCGTGCACCGCCATATGGAAGGCTGTTTGAGAGCCAAGTGGCAAAACAATTGCTAAACCAAAAGTCGCATTCGTGAGCAATCAATTAGCGACCTTTATCATCCCGTTTTGCAAATGTCTTCCAAGAATATCTTTCGTCTCATCATATCGGCTGCCGCATGCGTCCTGTGGTCGGCGAAACCGCTTTTTGGAGATATCATCCCCTACAACCCTGCTCTGAGTGCCCCGGTGGTCGGCCTGGAAAATGGCTCCGGCCAGCCATCCGGACAGCCGGCGAACAGCACGGTGCTACCGACTGGCAGCTACGATTACAAAGTTACCGCTGTGTATGCGGACGGCGAGGAGGGCACGGCCACAGATGCGGGCATCCAGATCGTCGACGGCAACAAGCGGGCACCCGTACTGATCGTCCAAAACAGCGTCAGTCAAAACGCCGGCTCGATTACCGCCTACAATATTTATCGCGGCTTTAACGGCGGCCTGCACTATTTCGTGTTTTCGATCACGGCCTCCCCAAACTATGTCGCCTATCAGTTCCGCGGCGACAATAC
>CALMVM010000387.1:712-6660 GCA_937873255.1 uncultured Verrucomicrobiota bacterium
CGAATGGTCTGGTGGAAAGCTATTGTTTTCGAAGGCGGTTTGGGTTGCGATAGACGAGCCCAGCGAAGCCCAGGCCAACGCGCTCCCGGCCAATGGCTACACGGTCATGGTCAAGAAGCGCGTCTATCAGGGCGACGGCTGCGTGATCACGGTCACGCCCTCGACGACGGTCGGCAACGTGAACCACCTCCCGGTGCAGTTCGCGGCCGCCGTTTCCATGACAGCAACCGGCGGCGACGGGCAAACGGTGACGGCGACCGTGCCCCGCACCGGCGGCCTGTTGGTGCTGCCGATGCCGCGGAGTGGCAGCACGATGGTGACGGTTTCCAGCGGCGGCATGTTCGCGGACCCGGGTGTTTCCACGCCGGTGACGGTGCTGCCTGGTCTGCGCTCGCCGACGGATACCGGCCACGTCTCCATCGCGCCCAACCCATTCCCGACCAGCCTCGCCAACCAGAATAGCAGCACCACCCCGGCGCTCGAACTTATCGGCACGGTGCAGGGGCGCCGGGCGCTCATGTTCGCGTCGGGGGAGACCATCGGTTTCGTCATCCCGGGCGAGGACCAGTTCCGCGCGCAAACCAATGTGCGCGCGGACAGCTACGAAGTGCGTGACTTCGAAGGCAACCTCGTCGAGCGCGGCCCTCTCGCGCTCACTCCCAAGAACAGCGTGGTCCTGAACACCGCGATCACGAAGCCAGGCAACTACCGCCTCGGACTCTATGACTCCGCGAAAGCTGCGGCGGGCCGGGTGGACTCGATGGGCTGGTGGAGCTTTGTCGTGTTCGCTGTCAGCCAGTCACATCTGCCGCTGCTCGGAGTGGGCGGAAACGCCAATTTGCCCGGCGCTTACGGCGGTGTGCAGTTCGAACAGACGCCTGGGGCGACCTCGCTCGACTCCGAAGCGGCCCTCAACGATTTCACCTCGGCGCAACCCTCCTCCGAGAATTTCGTGCGTCGCTCGTTTCTGTTTTCGCCGACCGTCACCACTGCGGCAACACTCTCGGTGGCCGCGCCCGGCCGGATTTTGATCAACGGACAGGTGGTTCAGCCCCTGTCGCTCCAATACTACTCGGACGACCACTATTCTCCGGTGAAGTACGCTTTCTCCGCAGGGAGTTCCTATTCGATCACCGTCGAAACCCTCCAGATGCAGGGCAGCGCCGTGCCGCCCCTGACCAGTTCGGTCAACGGGCTGTTTACCCCGACGAATATCCGGTCGCAAAACAACACGGTCGGCAAGGTCTCGGTCCAGGACTTCCCCGCCAACGTGGTTGCCGCGACCGGCGACCACAACGACATCGGCTACCGGGCGACGCTGGGCGCGGCCGGCAGCCTGACGCGCTATCCCCTGTACGCCAACACGGCCGTCGGCGACGTGCTTGACGGCATGAGGATGGATCAGGCGCTCAACCTCGGGTTGCGAGATCCGGCGCGCCCGCGCCGCCGCCTCCTCCTCACCCTGCCGGGATTAACCAGCAATGCCGTGCGTTCGGGCGTCTATTCGCCTGGCGGACTGACCTCGTTCCTGCAGGCGCTGATCACCAACGGCATTGATCCGCTCAACCTCGCCATCGAATTCTGCAACGAGCCGGACGGCGATGGCGGCTATGGATCGGGCGCGGCCTATGCGGGGGTGTTCACCCAGTTCGCGGTGGCCGTGCGCGCGGCCAGCCCGAGCATCACCATTATCGGCCCGGGCACCGTTAGCATCGACCCCGTGAGCCGGAATTGGATCGACTCTTTCCTGTCGCAAATGACTTCCAGCCGAGCCCTGGGTTATCTCGATGGATTTTCCTTCCACTGCTACAACGCCATCGAAGGCAATCTCGGCAACGGACGGGCGAGCCTGGAAGCCCTTTCGGCGTTGCTCACGGCCCACGGAGTCGGCAACCTCCCGCTCTGGCAGACCGAGCAAGGCTACCCGGATGCGTACAACGGCACGGCCACGCCGCGGTTTGGCCCGCGCTGCCTGGGCGCGCAACTACTGTTGTTCGACCAGTACAATCTGCCCTGCGAACGCAACAGCTATTGGTACGTCGCCGGCGAATACGTCAACGCACCGCACCTCTACATGACGACCTTCAAGGGCGTGAGCGTCTACCCGAACGCCCTGTTGCTGCGCACCTGGAGCGACGAACTGGCGGGCAAGGCATTCACCGGCGGGTACACCGCGCGCGCGCCCTGGAACAACATCGTCTACGGCAATCAGTATAAGGGGGCTCACGGCTCCGAGGCGGTGTTGATGACCGATGGGGAGACCAGCTTGAACGTGCCGGTGTCGGTGGCCGGGATGGCTTCGGGTGTTCTGACCGTCGTTGGCTGGGATGGCAAGACCTCCCTGGCGGTGGTCGTCAACGGCGGCGCAACGATTCCCCTGTGCGACCTGCCCACGTTCGTACGCCTGCCGGTGGGAGTGACGCTGACGTTGAACCCGCCGGCGGCCGGCACGAACCTCGCCGCCAGCGCAAGGTTCTCCTCGCCCTACCAGATCGACAATGCAAATTTACTCAACGACGGAGTCTGGACCGGCAGCCAGCGTGTGAGCGAGTTCGGCGTCATCCCTCAGATCCTCCAGTCCACGGCCTCCGCAGACGTGCCCCTAGATCTGGATTTCGGAGGCAGCCAGACTTTCAACATGGTAGTGCTGTCCTGTGCGATGCCTTTTCAGCAAGATGGTAGCCTCCTCGACTTCGAACTCCAGCGTTGGGACGATGCGCAGCAAGCGTGGACGACGTTCCTCGCAAACACCGAGGAAGTTCGGGCCTATCCACAGTACGGGGTGTGCGAGCCGATCTCGCTCGTCGACTACAGCAAAGGAAGGCATCAGTTCGTCCTCCGGTTCCCTAACCAAACAACGAGCAGGCTGCGGTTGTTGATCCACAACGTGACCTGCGGAGGCTGCCCGACCGACGCCACCCAGGCCTATACCACCAACGCGGCTGGCGCCGTGCCGGCGATTCGGGAATTTGCGGTCTACAACGCGAGCCAGGCCGTGCGAGTCATGACGCCCAATATCCCGGTTCTCAACCCCGTCGCTGTCCCCGATTAAGTGTTGTCGGAAGTCATGCCCTGACCGATACTTAGAGATATCTAAGGATAGCTCATTGTCAGAAGAGGACGTCGTCAATGAGTCGCGCCAAGAGTGGGGGGCTTCGGCGCTGCTTCTTGCAGCAACACGGCGTCCCGAGCATCCGTAGGCAGCCGCCCGCGCCGCGATTTCCACGCCGCCCGAATCCACTCACGGGCTGGACATTCGATAAAAAAGAACATCAGAACACTCAAGCCAACGGTCGCAGTCAAACCAACGAGCGACCAGAAAAGCGATGGATGCGTCAAGGAGAGGATACGACCGCAAGTCGCGTGCACAAGATAGAGTGAGTAGCTTGATTCTCCGAGAAGCACCAGCAGCGGCCAGGAAAGCCAGCGGGAAGGGGAGAGGCTGCAACCAAGCTAACAATGAGTAAATGTCGCCCTGTTTAAGCGGTTCTTCCATATAAAGAGCGCAAGATTCTTTTGGAACAAGATCGCGCGCGACGAAAGGTATGTCGAATCGGTAGCAGCGCTGTAAATGCATGGGGTCGGGAGGCAGACCCATAAATCTGTCATGCAACCGCTTGGCTGGCTGCGATGCGAGAGGACAATTTGTTGCCGCGCAGCCACGGCTGCTCGACCCACTGCCAGCTAAGCCAAGCCAAGCCAAGGGTGGGCGGCAAAGCTGTTAGGAAGGCCGTCCAATGATTTAGGTGCGCCCCGCAATAGAATCCGATGAGTTGTTGAACTGGAAATGCATAGAGATAGATGCCGTAGCTGAGGTCATTCGCCGTACCGAACTGCGAAAGCTTCCCGGCGGGTATAAACGCCAGTGCTAGGAGTAAGTAGGTCCCGAGGATTGGCAACGTGAATGGCAGCAACCCGGCCACAAACGCTGAAGCCAACAGGGAGACCCCCGCACCGAAGACCAGCGTCAGGTTGAACCGGATGTGCTTGCGGAATGCGTAGCAGCACATGCCTGCAATGAAATAGACGAACAAACGAGGAATTTGATCGATTCCCCCCGACACATAATGCACCAGCGGATGCTCATCCAGACGGTTCCAGCGCGCAAAGCGCCCCAGGAATTGGCCCACGTAAAGCCCGTAAACCAGTGCAAACAGAATCACCAAAGCAACTCGCATCGTCCACACCGAAATGTGTCGGGACGCAACGTTGGCGGCAACACCAAGACCAGCTGCCATCAGGTAGCACAAAAATTCGTATCGAATAGTCCAGATTGAGCCGTTCACTACGTGTGGGAAGGGAACGGTCGTCAACGTCTCAGAGAAAGGAGGCATTTCCCAATTTTCGGTCAGGTTCAGTGTGTTGAAAACCCAAACAACCCAGTGGCTGGCCAATCCCGCCCAGTAAGAGGGCAGGTTGATTGATCCAAGCGGGGCGAACACCAGCAAAGTCATGAGCATTGCCGCAAAGAACCCAGGGTAGATGCGCGCAATGCGCTTCCTGAGAAAAGGCCACATCGCGCGCCCCCTGCACCAACTCATAGTGATGAGAAAACCGCTCAAGATATAGAATCCATAAACAGCGAGGTGTCCAGAATCAATCGGATGGTCATCGCGTTGGTCTACCTGCTTGCTCAATAGCATGCCGATAGGATCAAGAAAATACGGTCCCAACAGCAGCGGCCGCGCGTGCGAGAACATTACGGCGATTGCGAAAACCACGCGTAGAAAATTAAAGTTGTTTTTGCCCTGACAGTTCCAAATGGGCTGTGCGTTGATAAGGTTCATATCCTGCGAACAACCGCAAAACCGAAATACACGCTTGACCAAATTGCCGATGTGCTCGCATTGAACCGCGACATGGTCTGCCTGCCAAATCCTCTTTTGGGGTACGTCAGCTTTACGAGGCGCGTTCTCCCCGCCTGTCGGATTCCAAGAGTTGCTCCGCCCTGTCTTCCGCGTGTCCGGCGGCTTTGATGTGTTGTCGCAAAACGCCCAAGGTCGCGCGGAGGGGAGCGCCACCGCTGATTGCGGCCAGCGCCCGCCGCATCAACTGCGGCACAGATGAATGGAAACCTTCCACGTCGAAGCGGCGCAACTCCCGAAAGGCGGCGAGGCGCTTCGAGGATTCGGGAGTCGCCTTGTCACTCAATTGCAGGCAACGCATCCACTCTTCAATGTTTCCGAGTCTTGCCTCGGCAAAGTAGAGCCGATCTTTCCGTGCGACCGAATCAAATCTTCTGGCCGAGAACATGGATGGATGCACCCGGTATTCGAGCAGAGGTTGTGCGATCATGTGGAGCCCGCCTTCCAGCGCGGCGCGAAACGGCATGACGCAGTCCTCGGCTAAAATATCCGTGCGCATTGGTCCATACTTCGTGAACACGTGCCGGCGAAAGGCGGCGGAACACCCCAGAAATCCACCCGCGGCTCCGCTGGCGATAAATGCCTCCAGGGAAAGGTCCTTCGGCCAATCGATCCAGGAACGGGTGGACTCGGCGGCATCATTCCCGTTTTCGTCGATTGGCTAGATGTCCGAGAACACGTAGTCCGCGCCGGGGTTGCGCGACAAGGCGTCGACAATCGACTCGACGCGGGTCGGTCGCGAGCGATCATCGCCGCATTGCACCACGATGATGTCTCCCGAGCAGCGGCTCCAGGCGGCGTTGTAGTTTTCGACGATGCCGAGATTCCTCGGATTTTGGTGCAGCACGATTCGCTTGGTGCCTTCGTATTTGCCGGCCTCATCGCAGGCGAACTCGAACGTGCGGTCGGGCGAGCGATCATCGTAGATAACAATCTCGACGTTTTCGTAGGTCTGCGAGAGGGCGGACCGGATCGAATCACGAACGAATTTTTCGTGCTTGTAGCAAAGAATGCTGATGCTAACCAGCGGGTCGGGGTCGGACATAGGGCGGGCGTCGCGTATGGCGGAGGTTGCTTGGGCGC
>CALMVM010000388.1 GCA_937873255.1 uncultured Verrucomicrobiota bacterium
TGGCGACGATGGACATCATCAAGTACCACGGCGGCAACCCGGCCAACTTCCTGGATGTCGGGGGTGGCGCCAACGAGCAGCAGGTCACCGAGGCATTCAAGATCCTCGTCGCCGACAAGAACGTGAAGGCGATCCTGGTCAACATCTTCGGCGGCATCATGCAGTGCGACATCATCGCGCGCGGGATCATCGGCGCGGTCAAGGCGGTGAACCTGCCCGTGCCGCTGGTGGTGCGACTGGAAGGCACGAACGTCGAGGCCGGCAAAAAACTCATCCAGGAAAGCGGCCTGCCCGTCATCACCGCCAACGACCTGACCGACGCCGCCGTGAAGGTCGTCGGGGCCGCTGCCACCGTCGCGTAAATCCTCCACCTTTTTCCTTTCATGGGCCTCGTCTTCGCCGACATCACCCTGTCCAACCCCCGGCTGGAAAACCTCCGACCGCTTGAAGTGCGGTCTTTAGCCGACAGTGGGTCAAACTTCCTGTGTCTGCCCGAGGAAGTCGCCAACGAACTCCGCCTCGAACTGGACTCCGAAAAGGAAATCACCACCGCCGACGGCAAGCGGCAGGTCTGCCACTACGTCGGCCCGGTGCGCGTCGCTTTCGAGAATCGCTCGTGCTACGTCGGGGCCATCGTTCTGGGCGATCAGGTGCTGCTCGGCGCGATCCCGCTGGAGGACATGGAACTCATCATCTCACCCTCGGAAAGCCGCCTCGTGCAGAATCCCCGTCCCCTCCGTGCCTAGCGGTTGCCTCGTCCGAGAAATTCTCCCTCCTCCTCTATGTCCGTCCTCGTTGATAAAAACACCCGCCTGCTCGTGCAGGGCATCACCGGCAAATCGGGCGCGTTCCACGCGCGCGGCTGCCGCGACTATGGCACCAACGTCGTCGCCGGCGTCACCCCCGGGCGCGGGGGCGAGCGGTTCGACGAGACGATCCCCGTCTTCGACACCGTCGCCGAGGCGCGCAAGCAGACCGGTTGCAACGCCACGATGATCTTCGTGCCGCCGCCCGGAGCCGCCGACGGCATCCTCGAAGCCGCCGACGCGGGCGTGGAACTCATCGTCTGCATCACCGACGGCATCCCGGTCATGGACATGATGCGCGTCAAGGAATCGCTCAAGTCCAAGCCCGGGGTCCGCCTCATCGGGCCGAATTGCCCCGGCATCATCACGCCCGAGCAGTGCAAAATCGGCATCATGCCCGGCTACATCCACAAGCCGGGCAACATCGGCGTCATTTCGCGTTCGGGCACTCTCACCTACGAGGCCGTCTGGCAACTGACCTCGCGCGGCTACGGGCAATCGACGTGCATCGGCATCGGCGGCGACCCGATCAACGGCACTGGCCACCTCGACGCCGTCAAACTCTTCAACGACGACCCGGACACGGAGGCATTCATCCTCATCGGCGAGATCCGCGGCAGCGCGGAAGAAGAAGCCGCCGCCTGGATCGGCGAGAATTGCAAGAAACCCGTGGCGGCGTTCATCGCCGGGGCGACCGCCCCCCCCGGCCGCCGGATGGGCCACGCCGGGGCGATTGTCAGCGGCGGCCAAGGCACGGCCGAGGGCAAGATCGCCGCGCTGGAAGCCGCTGGCATCGCCGTCGCCAAAAGTCCCGCCACGATGGCCGAGACGTTGATTGCGCGCTTGAAGGGTTAAGCCGCTTGGCAGTGCCGCCGCGCCGTGGCATCCTGTGGACATGTCCACGATCACGGTCGTGCTGCCGGAGGAAGACCTCGTTTTTCTCCAAGCATACTCGGCGGCGCACGGCACATCGGCCGAAGCCTTCCTGGCCCGGCAGGCGCGCAACCTGCGTGAGCACCTGCAAGCGCCGCTACGAGCCGAGATCACGGCAGCCAGCGGGATCATCGATCCGGAGCTTGATGCTGGCGCCGCCTACCGCGCGCACCTTGAAGCCAAGCACGCGTGACCGTCACGGTAGACATCAACGTGCTGCTGGACGTATTCCAACAGCGCCAACCGCATTACGCTGCTTCCGCCCGGGTGCTCAACCTCGTCGCTGCCGGCATGCTGACCGGCGTCTGCCCCGCGCACGGGCTAACTACCTTGTATCATCTCGTCCGCAAGCACGCCGCCAAACCCATGGCCGAAACAGCTCTCGACACGGTGCTGCGCCACTTCCGTATCGGCAATCTCGATGCCGCCGGCTGGCAAGCGGCCCGAACCTTGCCGTTGGCGGACTTCGAGGATGCCGCCGTCGCCGCCGTGGCCAAAGCGACGAACTCGGTCTTTATCATCACGCGCAACGTGCGTGACTTCGCGGTGTCTCCTGTGCCGGCCGTGAACCCGACGGATTTCCTCGGGCGGTTTCACCCGATGCCTTGACGCCCCGCGAAGGCTACGAAGAACGCTTTTTGAGTTTTCCTTGCTTTCCGCAGATCGGGGAACCTCGACCCCGCCGCCGGGCCGGGCGGGAACGATACAACTCGCCGGCCGGACGTTCCGGGCGGCAAGGCCGTGGGCGGGCACTGGGCGCTTGCCAAGGGTTTCCTTCTCTCGCTACATTCCACTTCCCCATGATCTCCCGAGGACTCGAAGGCATCGTCGCCAACACCACCCGCCTGAGCGACGTGCTAGGCGAAAAAGGCCAGCTCATCTACGCCGGCTACGACATCAACGAACTGGCCGGCAAGGTCTCCTTCGAGGAAACGATCTTCCTGCTCTGGAACGAACGCCTGCCCGACCGCGCCGAACTCGACCATCTCTCCGCCGAGTTGCGCGCCCACCGCGAGTTGCCCGCGCAGGTCGTCGAATTCCTGAAAGCCGCGCCCGGGGCGGCCAACCCGATGGATGTCATCCGCACGGCGGTTTCCATGCTCGGGCTCTACGACGACAGCAAGGGCGATTCGCGCGAGGCGAACTACGCACGGTGTCTTTCCCTGACGGCCAAGATCGGCGTGCTGACCGGCTATTACCACCGCGCGCGCCAGGGCAAGGACCTGCCGCCCGTTCGCACGGACCTCGGCGAGGCGGCGCATTTCCTTTATCTACTCAACGGCGAGGAGCCCACGAAGGAAGCCGCCGACACGCTCGACCTCGCCTATGTCCTGCACGCCGACCACGGCATGAACGCCTCGACGTTCACCGCGCGCGTAGTCGTAGCGACGCTCACCGACGTGTACTCGGCCGTCACGGCGGCCCTCGGTGCGCTCAAGGGGCCGCTCCACGGCGGGGCCCACGAGGGTGTCATCGTCATGCTCAAGGAAATCGGCGACGAGGACAAGGTCGATGCCTGGGTGGACGCGCAGTTCGCCCAGAAAAAGAAGATCATGGGCATGGGCCACCGGGTTTATAAAACGCTTGACCCGCGCGCGCCGCATTTGCGCGACATGGCCGTCAAGCTCACCGCGCAACTCGGCGAGCCGAAGTGGGTGCGCATGAGCGAGCGCATCGCCGAGTTGGTCAAGCAGAAAAAGAATCTCAACGCCAACGTCGATTTCTATTCGGCGACGGTTTATTATTCGCTCGGGCTGCCGACGGACCTGTTTACACCGATCTTCGCCATTGCGCGCACGGCGGGTTGGACGGCGCACATCCTGGAGCAGCTCGCCGACAACCGGCTCTACCGGCCGTTGAGCGAGTACACCGGCATGCCGGTCGGCTTGACGGTCAAGCCCATCGACGAGCGCTGACGCCTGTCAGATTTTCACCGTCTTCGGAAACGTCGGGCAAAGCTCCGACTTCTCCAACGGTCCGTAGAGGTTGAAGAATCTCATCGTGCCGGAGCCCTCCCGAATCCAGACTTCCCGCGCGCCGGCCTTGAGGTAGAGGTCCTTCTTTTCCAAGAGTTCGCCCATGGTGTTGCTCGGAGACTTCACCTCGACGCAGATTTCCGGCGCGCTCCGAAAGCTCGACCGGCCTTTGTTCGCCTTGAGGAAAGCGTCGGACATCCAGGCGGCATCGGCGACTTTGTTGCCGTCTTCCGTATCGATCACGGTCTCCTGCAACACCTCCCCGCCACGCATCTTCTTTTTCAGAAAATCATAAATGGATGACTGGGCAAAGCTATGGTCGTTGTGCGGAGGACTCATGACGATTTGACCCCAACGGTTCGTCTCGATCCGAAAGGGCAGATCCTTCAGGTAGCGGTTGGTGCAAACTTCGTCCCAGGTCATGTTTTTTACGGTTTGTACTTACCCCAATACGCGTCCGGGTTGTCGATGACCAGCGCCAGTTCCTTGACCGTCTCCGGGTTTACCTTCACCCCGTCGGCCACCTTCTTGCCGAAGAGGTACGGCCGGCCGGTCACGTCCTTGCCGCTGGAATTATACACCGACGCCTCCGGCTTGAGGAACTTGCGGATGTCCGACCACGCGAACGCCGCGTCCGGCGGCAGGTTGTTCTTGGCGGCGTACGCCGCGATGGCCTCGCTGATCTCGCCGGCCCCTTCGAGGATGTAGTCGGCCTGCTCGCGCAGTTGCAGCTTGGCGACGGCCTCCTTGCTGATGGGCGTCACGGTGGAAAGGTTCGCCACGTTGACCCAGCTTTCCGTGCCCTTGGCCTGCACGCGAATCCAGCCCGTCTCGGGGGCGAGTTCGAGCACGCGCACGAGGTCGTCCTCGTTGCCGTCGAGGTAATACAGGCCATCCACCTTCAGGAAGGGCGGCAACTTGCTCGCCGCGCCGGCCGGAGCCTGCGCCTGCACGCGGCTGACAGCCACGACGGCGGAGGCAACGACCGCCACGAGCGCGGGCGACAGAATCACGAGGGACGACAACGGGGAACGCGGGGAATTTTTCATGCGGCGACAGGTTTCTCGGTACGCTTGGACAACAACAAGCGCAAACTGTTGAGCACAACCAGCACCGTGCTGCCCTCGTGCGCGGCCACGCCGACCGCCAGCGGCACCGCGCCGAACAGGCTCGCGCCGACCATGAGCACCACCGTGCCCAGCGACAGCGCGAGGTTTTGGCGGATGACGGCCAGCGTGCGGCGGCTCAGGTCGTGCGCGACGAAGAAATTATCCAGCCGGTCGTTCATCAACACGACGGCCGCCTGTTCCAACGCCGCGTCCGAACCGCGCGCGCCCATCGCCACGCCCACGTCGGCGGCGGCGAGGCTCGGCGCGTCGTTGACGCCGTCGCCGACCATCGCCACGCGGCGGGTGCCGCCGGCCTTGAGTTCCTGCACGGCGGCGAGCTTGTCCTCGGGCAAGAGGCCGGCGCGCACGCGGGAGATGCCCAGTTCGCGCGCGAGACGCTCGGCGGTCGCGGCGCGGTCGCCGGTGAGCATGATCGTTTCCACGCCCGCCGCGCCGAGCCGACGCATCGTCGCGGCGGCCTCGGGGCGGGGTTCGTCGCGGAAGATGAGGCGGCCCGCCAGTCGGGGGCCACCGACCCACACCTCGGCGGCGTCCTCGACCTCGGCCGGCGTCGTCCCGGCGGGCAGGAAACTATCCACGAGATCGCGCCGCCCGAGGGCGAATTCCCGTCCGCCGAACGCCGCCCGCAGGCCCCGTCCCGGCAGGGATTCAAAATGCTCGGGTTCGCGCAACGGCAGCTTGTCCTGCTGGCCGACGCGCTTGATCGCGCGAGAGAGCGGATGATCCGAAAACCGCGCGAGGTTATAAGCCATGGCGCGCAGTTCCCCCTCGCTGCCCGCGAACTGGAGTTCGCCCGCCGTCAGCGTGCCGGTTTTGTCCAGGGCGACGACATCCACCTTGGCGAGGTTTTCCAACGCCGCCCCGCCGCGGAAGAGCACGCCCCGCCGCGCCCCGCAGGCGATGGCCGACAGGATCGCGGAAGGAATGCTCAACACCAGCGCGCACGGCGACGCGACGACCAGGAGAGTCATCGCGCGATAGAACGCGCTCCTCGCCCCGCCCGCCGTCGTCACGAATGCCGGCAGCCCGAAGCCCAGCCACCAAACAAAGAACATCGCCGCGCACAGCCCCAGCACGCCGTACGTGTAGCCCGTGCCGAATCTGTCGGTGAACCGCTGCGACGGAGCGCGCAGGGTTTGCGCCTTCTCGATGAGGCGGATGACCTTTTGCAGGGCGCTTTCCTCCGCGCGTCGCAACACGCGGCCATCGAGCAGGCCGTGGAGGTTGAGCGTGCCGGCCAATAAGTCGTCGCCGGGGGCCTTGGGCACGGGGCGGGATTCGCCGGTGAGGTTGCTCTCGTCGCAGGCGCTCTCGCCGCGCGTCACGCGCAGATCGACGGGCACCTGCCGGCCGGCGGTCACGCGTACGAGCAGGCCGGGAGCGAGTTCGTCCACGGGCACCTCGCGTTCGGCCCCGGCGTCGTCGAGGACGGTCGCCGTCTTGGGCGCGCCGCGCAGGAGCGCGCCGATCTCGCGTTGCGTGCGGTCCTGCGCGTAGTGTTCCATCGCCCCCGACGCGCTGAAGAGAAACAGCAGCAGCGCCCCCTCGTGCCACGCGCCGACCGCCGCCGCGCCGAGCGCCACCGAGAGCATCAGGAAATGCACGTCCAGCGCGCCCGCACGGATTTTTTCCCACGTTTCCTCCACCGCCTCCCACGCGCCGAGCACGTACGTCGCCAGCCAGCAGATGAGCGTCAGCCAACCCGGCGCGCCGACCCTCTCCGCCGTCAACCCCGCCGCCCCGGCCAGCAGACAGCCGGCGGCCTGGAGGGCGATGGTTTTCCACTCACCCTCGCCGTGCGCGTGGCCGTGTTCGTGGTGATCGTGCCCGTGCTCGTGGGCGGGAAGGAGTTCCAGTTCGCGCGGGACGAATTTAGGCCAGCGCAAATCCTGCCAGCGCCAGAAGTGGATCGCCGTCGAGCAGGTCTGCTTTTCGACGAGGGTGTTGCCCAGCACACGCTTGACCAC
>CALMVM010000389.1:0-2491 GCA_937873255.1 uncultured Verrucomicrobiota bacterium
CCCCCGCCCGCTCCGGCGCGCCATTTCGACTTCGACGGCAAAGCGCGCGAAGCCCTGGAACGCCGTTTCAACGAACTGAAGCATCAGCTCAAGGAAAATCGCTCTCAGGACACCGAAATGCGCGGGCACGTCAACCGCGCCACGATGGAACTCCACCGGCTGCAACTGAAGCTCAAGAAGCTCCAGGAGCGCCACGGCGACATCGACGCGGAGATCAACGCGCTCGCCGACTGGCTCGACGGCCACGCTGCCTGAGCGCGCCCGGTCACATGGAGTGCCGGAAGGTGCGCAACAACTTTTGCACGCGCGAGGGCCGGCCGAAATAGCGCGCATCGTTGAGAGGGACGTTGAGAAACTCGCTGTAGCCGGGAAGGTCGCACATGCCCGGATCGGTGAGGTTGCGGAAGCCCATGGACCAACTGCCGAACTGCCGCTCGTCGGTGCGCTGTTCGAGGAGCGTGATCAGCCCGCGATGGCGCGGGTCGCGTTGAATGCGATCGTGCAAGCGCCGCACGGCTTCCTCCTCGCCCTCAAGGACCTGCATGAAGTTTCCGGCCTTGTAAAGAAGCATGCCGGTGATCCCGTCGGCGGTGTTGTTGCGCCGGGAGGTTTGGAGCAAGGCGACGAGTTCCTCGTGCGAGAACAAATGCACGGCGGAACTGACGTAGATCAGGGAAAAAAGCGTGGAAGCAGGGGCGGTCGCGTTCACGCGCACCTGTAAAGCGAATCGCGTTCCAACCCGGTCGACGCGACCGGGCCGCGTCCATGATTTAAGGCAAATTCGGGGATTCCCCCATCCCTGTCTACGGATTTACCTCATGGCCGACGCTGCACAACGCCCTCATGCCTGCACGGGGCCGACCGAGAACGTGCACGCGTACACACCCGGTGCGCCGTGTTCCTCGCGGTTCACGGGGCAATCGAGCACGCGTTCGTACAGCTCCCGCTCCAAGCGTTCCACGATGGGATACCGCCGCAGGATTTCCTCAATGGGCGAATGGTGTTCGGTGATGCGCAGCGTCAGGCTCCCACCCGACTCGGCGTGCGACAATTCGGCCATGTACCCTTCGGCGTCGCGCAGGCGGGTAAAACTGTCGGCACGGTCGGCGAGCTTCGGGAATTGGATTTTGCGCCGATAGTATTCGGCACGCTGGTTGAAGATGCCGAAAAGCAGCTTGGTCGGAGCGGCCGGTCCGTAGGTCTGCTGCACGGCTTCCAGCAACTCGACGGTCAGCGAATGGCTGACGCCCGGAAACAAGCCCTGCGCGCGTGGGGTCAGCCGGTAGAGCATCTCGGGCCGGCCTTTGCCCTTGGCGTTGCGCCAGGTGTCGAGGTAACCCTCTTTTTCCAGGTCGAGGCAGTGCTGCTTGACCCCCATGTAGCTCATGCGGAACTGCGCGGCCATCTGCTTGACGGCCATGCCGCCGTGGCGCTTGAGGGCAAGCAGGATTTCCAGCCGCTGGCTGCGCCCGATGTCGCGGATCAACTTCTGGTTCATGGCGGGACGGCGGTCTTCTGCGTCCACGGCCAAACCGGAGGGGACAGCGCCCCAAAAATTAATCCCGAGAACGCGCGTTTTGCACGCAAAAACCGCGCCCGGTCAGTTGGCTTTTAAAAGAGCGAATGCCCTGCCGTCGATCCGTTCGAGGTGAAGGGCGATTCCCTTGGCCAAGTCGCCTTTTTTGACCAGGTCGCGGAAGACGGCCACATCCTTCACCGGCTCCTCGTCCACGGCGGTGATCACGTCGCGCGGCTTGATGAACGCCCGGGCCGCCAGGCTGTCGTCCTCGACGGAAACGACGAGCACTCCGCCGGTTGCGGACAGTTTCATCCGGGACGCCGCCTCCCGGGTGACGCTTTGCATCTGCATGCCGTAGAGAACGGTTCCTTCCGGCTTCAAGGGTTCCGGATCAGTGCGTGGCCCCGCGTCCACGGTGCGCGCGGCGTCGGTGGGCAGTTCAGCCGTCGAGAGGGCGACTTTCATGGTGCGCCCGCGGCGAAACACCGTCAGTTGCACGGAGGCACCGATCTTCTTCGCGCGGATCTGCGTTTGCAACTCGCGGTCCGAGGCGACGGCGACGCCGTCCACTTCCGTGATGATGTCCGTGACGTGCAGTTCGCTGCGGAATGCCGGCGTGTCGGCCATGATGGCGTTGACGAACACCCCCTTCTTCGTCCAGTTGAAATACGTGTTGTAGTTCTCCGCCGTCTCGGAATCGAGCGAGAGGATGCGCACGCCGATGTAGGGCCGGGCGACGTGGCCCCGCGCGATGATCTGGTCACCTACCTCGCGCAGCATATTGCTGGGGATGGCGAAGCCGAGACCACGGTTGAGGCCGTTGATGAGCGTGTTCATGCCCATTACCTTGCCGTCGAGGTTGACCAGCGGGCCGCCGCTGTTGCCGGGGTTGATGGAGGCGTCGGTCTGGATGAAATCCTCCAGGTTGTCCGGCGCTCCGAGGTCGAGGTTGTTGCGGCCCTTGGCGCTGAC
>CALMVM010000389.1:2501-4757 GCA_937873255.1 uncultured Verrucomicrobiota bacterium
GCTGTAGTCGAGGTTGTAGGGCACGCCGATGGCGCAAGCGATCTCGCCCACGCGCACCGTATCGCTGTCGGCCAATTCGGCGGTGGGCAGGTCGGCGGCGTCGATCTTGATGACGGCGATGTCCGTCTTGTCGTCCACGCCGATGAGCCGCGCGGTGAATTGCCGTCGGTCCTTGAGCCGGACAGTGATTTTTTCGGCCCCGGCGACGACGTGATTGTTCGTAAGGATGTAGCCGCTGGATTGGATGATGAACCCGGAGCCCTCGCTCTGCGGATGATTGTTGAAGCGGCGCGAACCGGGCACTTCGGGGTTCCGGTTGCCGTTGCCCTCGCCCTCGGGTCCGTTGCGGAAAAAGAAATCCGGGAAGTAATCGGTGCCGTCACCATCACCTGTCGGTTTTTTGGTCACGTCGATGACGACCACTGTGGGCGCAACCCGCTCGAAGACCGCAACATAAGCATCGTTGAGCTGTTGGGCAATGCTTTTGGCGGTCGAAGGCGGCACGACAGGCTCCGACCGGGGGGGCGGGATGACCACGTCGGCCTGGTCGTATTTGAGCTTGGAAATGTCGATCTTCGGTGGCGGCGTCGGCTGCTGCGCCGACGCGGACCCGGCGAGCGCAACGGCAACCAGGCTGGAGAGGAGACGGTTTCGCATGTGGCGATTTGTGGTAAGTTTCTGCGCAACCGGCACGGCAATCGGATAATCCTGCCATGCCCGGCGCGTTTGACAACCCCGTCCGCATCCCTGGTCTCTTCCGATTCGGTAACCACAATCTGATGAACGCCACCGCCCCGCTCGGGCAATCCTCCTCCGCCGCGGCTTCGCCTGTTCTGAACCCGGCCCTCGGTGACACCGCGAATTTCGTTTCCCTCGCGCCCGGGCATTGGCCCGAAGTCCCACCCGGCCAGTGGAACGACTGGAAGTGGCAGCTCAAAAACCGCGTGACGACGCTGGAACAGTTGGAGCGTTACCTCGTTCTGACCCCCGACGAGCGGGCCGGCGTGCGCGTGGCCGGCACGAAGCTGTCGATGGCGATCACGCCGCACTTCTTCAACCTGATCGAGCGCGACAATCCGGATTGCCCGATCCGCCGGCAGGTCATCCCGCGACTGGAAGAGTCTCTCACGACGCCTTTTGAAATGGCCGACCCGTGCGGGGAGGATAGCCACATGCCCGTGCCGGGGCTGGTGCATCGTTATCCGGACCGGGTGTTGTTCCTCGTGACGGACCGCTGCGCGAGTTACTGCCGTTACTGCACCCGCAGTCGGGTCGTCAGCGGCGCGGGTGAACAGGAACTCCACACCAATTTCGACGAGGCGATCCGCTACATCGAGACCCATCCGGAAGTGCGTGATGTGCTGCTCTCGGGCGGCGACGCGTTGTTGTTCTCCGACGACAAGCTGGAAATGCTCCTCAAGCGTTTGCGCGCCATCGAGCACGTCGAGTTTTTGCGCATCGGGTCGCGTGTGCCGATTTTTCTGCCGCAGCGCATTACCCCCGAGCTTTGCGCGATGCTCCAGAAGTACCACCCGCTGTGGATGAGCGTGCACGTCAACCATCCACGCGAACTGACGGTCGAGGTCAAAGCGGCGTTGGAACGGCTTGCCAACGCCGGCATCCCGCTCGGCAACCAGAGCGTCCTACTGCGCGGAGTTAACGACAATGTCGAGACGATGCGCGCGCTCGTGCACAAACTCCTGCGTTGCCGCGTGCGCCCGTATTACCTGTACCAACTCGACCTGATCAAGGGTTCGTCCCACCTCCAAGTCCCGGTTTCCAAGGGGTTGGAGATCATCGAAGGGTTGCGCGGACACACGACGGGGTACGCGATTCCCCAGTACGTCATCGACGCCCCGGGCGGCGGCGGGAAAGTGCCGGTGAATCCGAATTACGTCATCTACCACGACCGGGAAAAGGTCGTCGTGCGCAACTACGAAGGCAAAGTCTTCGAGTACCCCGAACCCGCGACGGCGGAGATGTTTTAAGGCGACAAGGTGGCCGGACTCATCATCAAGCCGCGCGCCCGGATTTATCACGGGCACGACTGGGTTTACACGAGCGAAATCCTCAAGACGTTCGGCAACCCCGAGCCGGGCGACGTGGTCTCGCTCAAGGACGGCAAGGACCGGATGCTCGGCAGCGCAATTTATAATCCGCTGTCGCAGATCGTGGCGCGGAGATTTTCGCGGCAGCGCCAGGAACTCGACGCCGATTTTTTCCAGCGCCGCGTCAAGCAAGCCATTGAGTACCGCC
>CALMVM010000389.1:4767-22230 GCA_937873255.1 uncultured Verrucomicrobiota bacterium
GGTTAATTTGCAAAGGTGCCGGCTCGTATGGAGCGAGAGCGACGGCTTGCCCGGCGTCGTGGTGGACCGCTATGGCGACTGTCTCGTCGTGCAGACGCTCACGAAGGCGATGGATCAACGCAAGGATTTACTCACGGCGGCGCTGGTGAACCTGCTCGCGCCGGCGGCCGTAATAGAACGCAATGACGCCCCCGTCCGACGCGCGGAAGGGATGGAAACCGTCACGGGTGTGTTGCACGGGCAGCCCCCGCGCGAGGTTGAGATCGATCTCGACGGCTTGCGTTTTACCATCGATCCGCTCCACGGCCAGAAGACGGGGTTTTACCTCGATCAGGTAGACAACTACCGGCAGGTCGCCGCCTACGCGAAAGGCCGCAAGGTGCTGGACTGCTTCACCAATCAGGGCGTGTTCGCACTCGCCTGCGCGCGGGCGGGCGCGTCGTCGGTTACGGCGGTGGAAATCGGCGCGGATGCCCTCGCGGCAGCCCGGCGTAACGGCGAACGCAACGATTTGCGCGCCATCGATTGGCGCGAGGAAAATGTCTTCGACCTGCTGCCGGCCGAAGAAAAACGCGGCGCGCGGTACGATCTGATCGTTCTTGACCCGCCGTCCTTCACCAAATCCAAGGGCAAACTCATCGACGCGATGCGCGGCTACAAGGAAATCCACCTGCGTGCGCTGAAGCTGCTCACCGACGACGGGCTGCTCGCAACATTTTGCTGCTCGCATCATGTCAACGCGGGCGAGTTCCGCGACATGATCGTCGATGCGTCGGTCGATGCCCGACGTTCGTTGCGGCAACTCGCACGCTATACCCAGGCGGCCGACCACCCGGTGGTACCGACGCTGCCGGAGACCGAATATCTCCAAGGGTACTTGTACGAGGCGATGCCAGGGCGTTAGAAGGCGCGCATCCGCCTCAGGATCCCGGCGGCCAGAGCGCGCCGAGGATTCGTTCCTGCGCTTCCCACATCCGTGTGGCATCGTCCGCTTCCGTATCGATGTGTCCGTGGAGGTGGAGAAACCCGTGGACGATGTAGCGGGCCAACTCCCGGGCGGATGACTCGCCGTGTTCGCCGGCCTGCCTCTCGGCGGTCGACGCGCTGACGAAAATCTCACCGTGAGGGAACGTGATCACATCCGTTGGTCCTGGAACCCCGAGAAATTGACGGTGGAGCCGGGCAATCGTGCGGTCGGAAACCACGGACACTTCCACGCCCGCAAGTTGTTGCAGCACCGAGGGCATCGAACCGGGGAACGGCACGCACGACGCGGACGCATCGGTTGCCACAGCGCGCAGGCGAGCGACAGGTATCAGAACCGAACGCTGCCGGTTGAAAAACCTCACGTCCATGCGCTGGACGCTATCACCTCGTCTCGCGCGCAGCCGTAGGAGCGACCTCGCGGATACGCTCGCGTTCGCGCTGGCGGAGGGCGTTGATCTCGCCGGCGGTCAACACGGCGGAACCCGTGGCGGATGGCGCCTTCTTCGGATACGCGATGCGGCGGTGCAGCATGCTGTTGAGCGTGAAGCAGAAACTTTCCACGACCTCGCGCAACTCGTGGAACGTCAGTTCGCAGTCGTCCAACTGGTGGTCCACCATGCGGTCGTCCACGATTTCGTTGACGAGTTCCTCGATGCGTTGCGGAGTGGGTTTCTCCATGCTGCGCGAGGCGCTCTCGACCGCATCCGCGAGACTGATGATGGCGCTCTCCTTGGTCTGCGGCAGCGGACCGCTGTACCGGAAATTCTCGACGCGCACCTCGGGAACGTCGTCCTCGTTACCATGCGAAAGCCGGTTTTCCTCCCGCGCCTCCTCCTGCTGGCGAAGAGCCCGGTTGTAGAAATACCGGACCACCGAATTGCCGTGGTGCTGCTGGATGACTTCGATAATGTGCTGGTTGAGATTATACTTGAGCGCGAGATCGACGCCTTCCTTGACGTGCGCGATCAGGATGAGCGCGCTCATCGTCGGGGCAAGTTCGTCGTGCGGGTTGCGTTCGGTGCGCATGTTTTCGGTGAAATAATCCGGTTTCACCAGCTTGCCGATGTCGTGGAAATACGCGCACGTCCGGCACATGCTCGCGTTCGCGCCGATCCGCTCCGCCGCTGCCTCGGCCAAGCGCGCCACCGCTTGGCTGTGCTCATAGGTGCCCGGCGCCTCCATCGACAAACGCATGAGCAGCGGGTGGTTGAGGTCGGTCAATTCGAGCCACGACATCGCGGTCGTCAGCCGGAACGTTTGTTCCAGCGCCGGCAACGCTCCGCTGACGAGAATGGCCGTCACCAATCCGCTGCCGATCGCCGCGAGGCTCTGGTAGACGACCGTCGGCCAGTTGGTCTGGCCCATGCTCGACCACCCGATCTCGATCAGCCCGAAACTTACCGCGAGCAGCCAGGTCGCCAGCCCCACGAAAAATCCCGCGCGGATGAATTGCCCCCGCCGCCGAATCTGGAGCGTCACGAACACCGCCACGAAACCGCTGATCAGGCTCATCGCCAGGAAAACCGCATCGACCAGACTCCACAGGTTCGAACCCCACAAACTGGCGAAAATCGCGGCGAAGATCCCCTGGTTTTTGCCCAGCAGCGCCGAAATGATCAGCGGCGCGAACGCATACGGGAAAAGGAGTTTCCCGAACCTCTCCGGCATTGAGCCGCTGGCCATCAGGACCAGCAGGGTCTTCATGATCAACAGATGCACGGTGATCGTGCCGAAAAGCAGCACCACCCGCGAGTTCCGGGCAAAGGTCTGTGGATGGTTGATCCACAGCTGCGTCAGGGCGGTGAAAAACACCAGCAGCGCGAACAGAAATTGCTCGGCCTGCTGCGAACCGCCGTCGTGCGTGCCGCGTCCCGTCCCGTAAAAGATCAAGCCTGCCAGCGCGACCAGGAACGACAGAAAAATCATCGTTCGCACCTGCGTGCTGGTCTCCAAGGAGCGGAGAAAATGGCTCTGGTTAGGACGGCGGCGGGTTTTCCCGCAGGCATAGCCTTTTTTGACGAGCTGGCTTTTCTTCAGCGAAGCCAGCACTCCCATGGGGTCAACCATAAATGACGCAGGTTGGAAAGATGCCGCAGGAAGAGGTTTTCAGCCAGCGGATTTTCGTGGTCCGCGTTCCTCGCCCCCGCCCGCCACCTGTTCGCCGTAGCGGTGCGTGCGGTAGGCGCGGATGATCTTCTGAACTAGCTCGTGGCGTACCACGTCGCTTTCCTCGAAATAAGAAAACCCGATCCCGGGCACGTCCTTGAGCGCCTGGATGGCCTCCACAAGGCCGGAACGTTTGTTCGAGGGCAGATCGATCTGGGTGCGGTCGCCAGTCACGACGCACTTGGAACCCTGGCCCATGCGCGTCAAGAACATGAACATCTGCTCCGTGGTCGTGTTCTGCGCCTCGTCGAGCACGATGAACGCGCCGTCGAGCGTCCGCCCTCGCATATAAGCGAGCGGCGCGATCTCGACCATGCGTTTGTCCATGTAACGCTGGAGTTCCTCCGTTTCCAGCAGGTGATGCAGTGCATCGTAGAGCGGACGGAGGTACGGGAAGATTTTTTCCTGCAAATCGCCCGGCAAAAACCCGAGCGCCTCGCCCGCTTCGACAGCCGGGCGAGTCAGGATGATCCGGCCGACCTCCTCCTTGCGTAGCGCCGCCAGCGCCGACGACATGGCGAGGAAAGTCTTGCCCGTGCCCGCCGGGCCGACGCCGAACACCACGTCGTGCGACGCGATGTTGCGCAGGTATTCCAACTGCCCGGCGGTCTTCGCCACCACGGGCGTTTTGCGCGCCGAAGTGTGGATCTTGATGCTGGAAAGCGCCGCGAGGTCCGGCGCGCCCGCGCTCTCCGCCTCCGTCGCAGTGCGCAACGCATACATGAACTCGTGCTTGCGGATCTGGGTGCCGCTCTGCCGGGCCTGGTTGAGCTGGTCGAACATCCGCCGGCCCCGCGCCAAAGCGGCCGGGTCGCCTTCGAGGCGGAGCCATCCCTCGCGGGTCGTCGTTTTGACCCCGAGACGTTCCTCCAAGACTTTCAACAGGCCGAGATCATTGGCACAAAGCGCCTGCAACGCGCGTGCGCTCTCAAATTGCAGCGTGTCGGTCGCTGCCCCGGCTGCTTCGGCGGACTCCAGCGATTCGCCGCCCTCCGATGGTGATGTCTCCGGCACGGGAATGAATGATGGCCCCGATCCCGCGCGCCTATTTGTAGGAGTAGACGAGGCCCCAACTCGTGCGTTCCTCGGAAGATTTTTCGATCTTCACGATCAGGAAATACGTCCCGGTGCGCTTGCATTTGACCTCCGCCCCGGCATACGAGCCGTCCGCTTTCTGGTCCTGCCAGCTATTGCTTTCCTCCACGAGGTTGCCGTCGCTGTCGTAAACGTGGATCGAAATCTTCGACCCGTTCACGTCCGAACCCATGCAGAACCAATAGTCGTTCCCCTTGAAAAGCTGGTGGCTGATGGCCTTTGCCTCCTTTTCGGGCAAATCCCCACCCCAGGTGTCTTCACGCAGCGTGTAGCCCCCTTTGATGTACTTGCCCATCGCCTCCAGCGCAAAACTCAACGCGTCGTCCACCGTCGCCCGCGCAGGGGAAACGAACAAGCCAAGGCCCAGGGCGGCGGCGACTAGCAGGCGGGTAAAGTTCTTCACAGCAGCGGAATCGGTTCGGAAAGCGGGTTGAGATGCCTGTGCGGACAACGAAATCGCACCCGGTCAGTGCTCGATGGCTTTGAGGAGTTCGGTGGTGATGGCGTTGATCTCGCCGACCGATTTCTCCGAGAGCGGCTCGGTCCCGCCGGAGAGGATGATCGTCTTGACCTTCTTCAGACCCTCGCGCAATTCGACGACGCGTTTGTTCTCCTTGGCTCCCTTGCCCATGGTTTCGAACTGCTTTTCAAACGTGGCAAGGATGTCCGGCTGGTGGAGCAGTTCGGCGCGTTCGGGCTTGTAATCGGCCATGATGAGCGAGGTCAACGCCTGCGTGCCGCGCAACCAGCCGGTGATGCTGATCAACTGCGAATTATCGCGGCTCCGGAGTTTTTCCATCGCTCCGGTGACGCTGCTTTTCGCTTTGTCGAGTTCGGTGCGTACCGTGTTCCACTCGCCGTCCTTGGCGGCGTTGGTGATCGCGTTGGAATGCCTGATGACCTCTTCACGCACGCCGAGCGAGTCCGCTAGTTCGATGACCTTGCGGCCGATCTCGTCCACGGCTCCCTTGTCCTTGGCCTCGACGGCGACGAAGCCGTTGGCGATCACGGTGCCCAAGAGCATGGCAATCTCCGGCGGGTGGATCGGTTTATTTTTGGAGGGCGGGTTCAACACCTTCGACCAATTGGGGCTACCCATCTTGTCGAGCGCGGCGAAAACCTCGCTGGGGTTCGGGATAACGACTTCGGACTGCGCGTATGAGAGCTTGGAAACGTCGATCTTCTGCGCCGGCTGCTGGGCGCTGACGGCGAACACTCCGGCCAACAGGGCGGCGGCAAGCGGCAACGTCGTGTGAATCTGCCAGGGGCGCTTGTTCATGGGATCGGTCGGTTCGGTTTGGAGCCCACGAGGGGATCGTGTGCGAGGGGATAAAGACCATAGGCCGGCGGGCGCGTCAACCCCCGACTTTGCGCGTCCGGGAGCCGCTTCGGGCTTGCCAGTCCCGGGAATTTCCCTTACGACCGCTTCTTTGCCTGACCGGGCGATTTTTTTGTATGACGCACGACCTTTCGCTACCGGCGCTGATCGACCGTTTCCGTTCCAAACGCGTGCTCGTGATCGGCGACCTGATGCTCGACGAATTCGTCTGGGGCAAGGTCAGCCGCATCTCCCCCGAGGCTCCGGTGCCGGTCGTCAACGTCGATTCGCAGTCGTACTACCCCGGCGGCGCGGCCAACGTCGCGCGCAACCTGCGCGAGTTCACCGAGCACGTCTCCGTCATGGGATTGCTCGGCAACGACCTGCACGCGGAAATCCTCAAGGGCCTGCTTTCCGCGCAGGACATCAGTCTGGAGGGCATCCAGCAGTCGGACGACTATCAGACCATCGTCAAAACGCGCATCATCGCCCGCCAGCAGCACATCGTCCGGGTCGACCGCGAGAGCACGACCGTGCCGGACCCGACCTGCCACGCGCGGGCCATCGCGCAGTTCGAGACGATGCTCCCCGGCCTCGACGCGATCATCATCGAGGACTACGCGAAAGGCTTCCTCGTCCAGGAATTCGTCGATCAACTCGGCGCGCTGGCCCGGCGGGCGGGAAAGATCGTCACCGTCGATCCCAATCCCCGCAATGATCTGCGTTGGAAAGGCGTCACGGCGGTCAAGCCAAACCGCGCGGAGGCTTTCCATGTCGCCGGTTTCCCTTACGCGGAAGTCACGGACCCACCCGAGGCCGATCCCGCGCTGCTGCAAGCGGGCGAACGACTGCTGGAACGATGGGACACCGAGATGGTGCTGATCACCCTGGGCGAACTGGGGATGCTCCTGTTCCGCCGGGGGCAGCGGCCGTTTCCGGTCGCGCCGTGCTTCCAGGAGGTCTTCGACGTGTCCGGCGCGGGCGACACGGCCATTGCGCTGTTCACCCTGGCGCTGGCGGCGGGCGTGTCGCCCGAGCAGGCCACCGACATCGCCAACCACGCGAGCGGCGTGGTCGTCGGCAAACTGGGCACCGCCGTGCTGACGCCTCAGGAACTGGTGGCCAGTTATGACGATGCGTCCCCCTCCGGGACCGTCCGATGAATCCGCCCAAAACTGGGTCGTTGCGTTCAAGGCCGGATTCGCGTTCATTCGTTGCTTCCAACGTGAACGATGTTCCCATTTCCCCGGCGGTTTTCCTGGACCGCGACGGCACGCTGATGACGGACGTAGAATATTGCGGCGACCCGGCGCGCGTCGCGGTTTTCCCCGGCGCGGCCGACGCACTGGCACGGTTGCGCTCGCGCGGCTACCGACTCGTGATGATCAGCAACCAGAGCGGCATCGGACGCGGCTACTTCAGCGAGGATGATTTCCAGCGGGTGCAGACGGAGGTTTTCCACCAGCTCGGCGCGCGCGGCCGCCTCGACGGCGCGTACCATTGTCCCGAGCGGCCGGAAGACGCCACCGACCGGCGCAAGCCCGGCCCCGGGATGATCCGTGAGGCCGCCGCCGAACTGCAACTCGATCTGGCGCGCTCATGGATCGTCGGTGACAGCCGTGCAGACGTGGAAGCCGGTCGGCGCGCGGGATTGGCGGGGAGTGTCTTTGTCCTCACGGGCAAGGCTCCAGAGGAAAGGCTTCAATGCGAGCCCGACGCCGTCGCGCTGGACCTCGCGGCGGCGGTGGATTGGATTCTCAAGAAAGGATTGAAGTAGTGGCGAAAATTGTCGGCATCATCCCCGCGCGGTGGGGGTCCACGCGATTCCCGGGCAAGGCGCTCCATCCCATCGCCGGCAAATCGCTCATCCAACGGGTCTGGGAGCGTTGTAATGCAGCCACCCGGCTCGACCGGGTCATCGTCGCCACCGACGACATGCGCATCGCCGAGGCGGCGTTCGGCTTCGGCGCGGAGGTCGCCATGACGGCCAACCACCACACGAGCGGCACCGACCGCATCGCGCAGGTGGCCGCGCGGCTGGAACGCGGCGTCACCCACCTCATCAACATCCAGGGCGACGAGCCGACGATCTCGCCAAAGCTCATCGACCGGCTTGCCGAGGCGTTGCGGCGCGACCGAAAATTGGAAATGGTCACCGCCGCCAACGTGCTCACCGATCCGGTGGAAATCGAAAATCCCAATTGCGTCAAAGTGGTCCTCGCCAAGGACGGTCGCGCGCTGTATTTTTCCCGTAGCGTGATTCCCCATTCCTTCGGCACGGCAGCGGTCGCCCCCGGCGTCCCCTACCACCGCCACCAGGGAATCTACGGTTACGAGAGAAAATTCCTGGCGAGGTTCGTGCGCTGGCGGCCGACGGCCTACGAGGCCTCGGAACGCTTGGAACAATTGCGCGCGCTCGAACACGGCACGCGCATCCGCGTGCTCGTGACCAACCAGTTATCTCTCGGCGTTGACACTCCGGAGGACGTGCCGCGTGTCGAGGAGCAGATCCTGGCGGGATACGCCGAACGCTAGAACATTTTTCTTTATGAAATACATCTTCATCACCGGCGGCGTGGTCAGCAGCGTGGGCAAGGGCCTCGTGGCGGCGGCGTTGGGCACGCTGCTCGAACATCGGGGGCTGAAAGTCGTGCTCCAAAAATTCGACCCGTACCTGAACGTCGATCCTGGCACGATGAACCCGTTCCAGCACGGCGAGGTGTACGTCCTGAACGACGGCGCGGAGACCGATCTCGATTTCGGGCACTACGAGCGGTTCACCAACAGCGTGCTCACGCGCCACAACAGCCTGACGAGCGGCCAGGTCTACGAGTCGGTCATCGCCAAGGAGCGGCGCGGCGATTATCTCGGCAAGACCGTGCAGGTCATCCCGCATGTCACCGACGAGATCAAGGCACGCATCCGCCTCGTCGAGCGGGAACAGCCCGCAGATGTGCTCATCACCGAGATCGGCGGCACGACCGGGGACATCGAGGGACTGCCGTTTCTGGAGGCGATCCGGCAATTCACGCTGGAAGTCGGCGCGCGCAACTCCCTCGTGATCCATGTGACGCTCGTGCCGTACATCAAGGCGGCGGGCGAACTGAAGACCAAGCCCAGCCAGCAAAGCGTCGCGCGGCTGCGCGAGATCGGTCTCCAGCCGCAGGTGCTCATCTGCCGCACGGAGTATCCGCTGGAGGAGGATGTGCGCGCGAAGCTGTCGATGTATTGCAACATCCCCACCGGCGCGGTGGTCGAGATGCGCGACGTGGCCCACACGATCTACGAGGCCCCGCTCATGCTCCAGGCGGAACGCGTGGACCAGACGGTTTGCGACCTGCTCGGGCTCAACCCCCCGGCGGCCGACATGGCCGATTGGCGGCGGTTCGTCAACCGGGTCGTCCAGCCGAAGAAAAGCGTCACGATCGCCCTCGTCGGCAAGTACATCGAGTTGCAGGACGCGTACAAGAGCATCTACGAATCGCTCACCCACGCCGCCGCCAGCCACGACAGCGCGATTGACCTGTTGCGCATCGACGCCCAGGCGCTCGAAGCGGGCGGCGACGCGGTGGCCAAGTTGCTTGAAGGCGTGACGGGCATCGTCGTGCCCGGCGGCTTCGGCGAGCGCGGCATCGAGGGCAAGATCCAGGCGGCCGGATATGCGCGGACCAACAAGGTGCCGTACCTCGGGCTCTGCCTCGGCATGCAGGTGGCGACCATCGAGTTCGCCCGCAACGCCTGCGGCCTCGAAGACGCCAACAGCACGGAGTTCGACCGTGACACGCCCCACCCCGTCATTTCCCTGCTCGAGCAGCAGCGGCACGTCCAGGAGAAGGGTGCGTCGATGCGCCTGGGGGTCTGGCCGACGAACATCACGCCCGGGACGTTGGCCTCCCAGGTGTACGGCAAGCCGGAAATCCACGAGCGCCACCGCCACCGCTACGAGTTCAACAACGAATACCGCGAACAAATGACCGGGCACGGCCTGGTCATCGCCGGCACCTCGCCGGATGGATCGCTCGTGGAAATGATCGAGCTGAAGGAGCACCCGTGGTTCCTGGCGAGCCAGTTTCACCCCGAGTTTCTTTCCAAGCCGAACGCCCCGCACCCGCTGTTCCGAGGGTTCATCGGGGCCTGCCTGGCGCACCAGAGTTGAGGCCATCCGGCGGCGGGCGGGGCCGAAGGGCGTAGTTGCAAAAAGAGGCTTTCGGAGCGAGGTTCCCGGAAGATTCTCCTATGAAATTTTCCCTTCTGCTGGCTGCGCTCGCGGCCTGCGCGGTGGCCGTCGCCAACGGCCAGCAACCCGCCGCTCCTTCACCGGCTTCCGAGGTCCAACGCGCTTACTTCGCGGGAGGCTGCTTCTGGTGCATGCAGTATGCGTTCGACAAGGTGCCGGGCGTCACGAAGACGGTCGTCGGCTACACCGGGGGCAAGGTGGCCGCGCCCGAATACGAAGAGGTCTCGACCGGCCGGACCGGGCACGCGGAAGCCATCGAAGTGCAATACGATCCCGCCAAGGTGAGCTACCCGCAACTCCTCGACGTGTTTTGGAAAAACATCGATCCGACCACCGAAAACCGTCAGTTCGCCGATCACGGCACCCAGTATCGGACGGCGGTTTTCTACCGGGATGACTCGGAAAAGCAGGCCGCCGAGACCAGCAAGGCCGCGCTCGAAAAATCGGGGAAATACAACGGCAAGCCCATCGTCACCGAGATCACCAAGGTCGGCCCCTTCTATCCCGCCGAGGAATACCACCAGGAATACTACCGCAAGGACCCCGACCATTTTCAACGGTACGAGGTCGGTTCGGGCCGCGCGGGGTACATCAAAAAAATGTGGGGCATCGAATGATCTCTCCCGCTCTCAGCGCCTTGTATGACTAACCCAACCAAAAAACCCCTGTCTTCACCGGCTGCCGGGCTCATCGTTTCCGGTGCCGCCGCGTTGCTGATCGCCTGCGTGGTCATCGTCGCCGCACAGGAACCCAAAAAACCAGCGGCGTCCGCGTCGCCATCCGCCTCTCCCATGAACTCGTCCAACACTGATTCACAACCCACCAAGGAAGAACTCAAGAAGCGCCTCACGCCGATCCAATACCGTGTTACCTGCGAGGAAGGCACCGAGCCGGCCTTTCACAACGAGTATTGGGACAACCATCGCGCGGGCATCTACGTCGATGTCATCAGCGGCAAGGCGCTTTTCAGCTCGAAGGACAAGTACGACAGCGGCACCGGCTGGCCGAGTTTCACCAAGCCGCTCGACAAGCAGAACGTAGTCGAAAAGACCGACCGCTCGTTCGGCATGGCGCGCACCGAGGTGCGTGCAAAGGACAGCGACGCGCATCTCGGCCATGTGTTCGACGACGGCCCGGCGGACCAGGGCGGCATGCGTTACTGCATGAATTCGGCGTCGTTGCGCTTCATCCCCGTCGAAAAGCTCAAGGAGGAAGGCTACGGCCAGTACCTCGAGCTTTTCGAGAAAGAGAAACCGGCGGATAAGAAATAATCCGGCGTTTCGTGTCGTGCTCCCCCTTGCGGGGGTGGCTGATCGTGAAGGGTTGGCGTTCACCGCCAGCCCTTCTTTTTTGCCCGCGACTCAGGGTTCGACTCCCTTGCGCCGCTGCCAGTCGGCGTAGGGGATGCGCGGAATCTTGAAGAACGCGTCGCGGGTCCGCACGTAGTTGCCCGCACCGTTCATCCGTCCGATGGAATGCAATTCCTCCGCCCGGACGTAAGGCCCCATCGGATCGATAAGCTCGTCGCGGATTTGCACGCCGAGCACCTCGCCGACGATGATCCGCGAGCGTCCGACCTCGATCGTCGTGACCTCCCGGCATTCCAGGCTGGCCGGCGCTTGCGCGATGCGCGGGACGTTCACGCGCGATGACGGTGCGGTCGTCAATCCCGCCTCGGCCAATTCATCGATGCCGGGCGGGAAATCGATGGCGCAAACGTTCATCGCCTCGGCCAGCGCCTCGTCCACGACGTTGATGACGAATTCGCCGCGCACGCGGATGTTTCGGGCCGTGTCCTTCGGCGTGGGAAGGCCAGACTGCGGGTCGCGCGCGTCGGGACGGTTGGCAATGCCGAGCGTCACGAGGACCGGATCGACGCACGCATAGTTGAACGCGCTGAAAGGTGCCGCGTTGACGCGTCCCTCCGCATCCATGCTCGTGACGAGCGCGATGGGACGCGGCGCCACGAGCCCGATCACGAGGTTGTATCGTTCGTGCGGCGTGAGCGCCGAAAAATCAAACTCCGCCATGGCTCGGGGCGTTCAGGCCGGCACCAGTTCTTCCTGCTCGACGCCGATTTGCTCCGGGATTTCTTCTTCGAGGGTTTCGTCGTCGGTTTGGAGGGGAGCGAAACGTTCGGCGTTGAAACCGTACTCGATTCCATGGCTGTTCGATGGGTTGACGAGTTCCACGAGGTAAATCGCCGTTTCGCCCTCGGTGTTGCTCAGGCTGACGCCTGGCAGGAGGTCGCGCACCGTGTAGATTTCATCCTTCCTGGGCAACGCCTGGTAGAGTTTCTCGATGCCGAGGGGGAAGCGGTCATCCACGCAGGCGACTTTCTGGCCGGGCATAAACATGCTCCCATTAAACCCCTCCCCAACCCGCTCGGCAAGGGCTGTCGGTTGTTCAATCCGACGAACGCGCGCGTGAGGCGAGGATCTCGTTGATCCCTTTCTGGTTGCGCATGACCGGCCCGATGCTGAAGAGAATGTACCCTCCATTGCGCGCGCTCGTGCTCATGCTCCGTTCCAGATCGATCTGGTGAGCAATCTCGGTCGTGGGCCAGTTGTACCCCTCCCCGAGGCGGTCGAGCGCGATGCTCGGGTAGATCGGAATGTTGCGCGGGTTCACCGGCTGGCTGCGCCACCAGCGCAGCAGCGCCGAATAACTCTGAGGCCCCCGGTCGGGCCAGTAGAGCTGTGGGGAAAGGTAGTCCACCCAGCCGTTCTTCAGCCACTTCACCGGGTCGGCGTAGAGTTCGGCGTATTGATCCACCCCCGCCTTCACGCCGGGGGGTGTGTCCGGCCGGTAGATGCCGAACGGGCTCGCTCCAAACAGCACCCCGCTGCGGGTGGACGATACGGCGCGCTTCAAGTCGCGGATGAGTTCGTCGATGTTGCCGCGCCGCCAATCCGCGAGGCTGTCGCTGCCGCCGGACGCTTTGTAACGCGCATAGTAAGCCGAATCCGGGAACGTCCCGCGCGGCAACCCGCTGCCCGGGTACGGATAAAAGTAATCGTCCACCACCACCCCAGCCACCGCGTAGCGGCTCACGATGTCCTGCACGACGCGTACGACCTGCGCCCGCGCCTCGGGGTCCGCCGGGTCCATCCACAACCAAGAGCCCACCTTGTGCGTCGCCTCGGGAAGTCGGTGGCTGATGTGGGAGGCGGCGCGCGAGGTCGTGTTGATCGACGCGGCGCGGAACGGGTTGATCCAAGCGTGGATGGCGACGCCCCGGCGTTTGCCCTCCGCGATAAACGTCTCCAGTGGATCGTAGCCCGGATTGCCGCCCTGCGTGCCGGTCAGGAAACGGCTCCACGGCTCGATCCGGGAGTTGTACAGGGCGTCGCCTTCCGGGCGCACCTGCACCATCAGCGCGTTGAGTCCGCTGCTCGCCGCCCGGTCCACCAGGCGCCGGATTTGCTCTTGTTGCTCTGCGGCCGACATCCCCGCATGGCTGGGAAAATTCAGGTTCGCCACGGACGCGACCCAAGCCGCGCGCAATTCCTCCGCTGACGACTTGGCTGCGGTCAGAACGAGTAAAACGCAGAGGATCAGGAAACGGCAAAACAGGGAGCGCATACCGGGAGTTATGCCACAATCTGGTTCCGTCGGCACGCGCCGAACGCCTCGGCGGCAACCGGATTGACAAAAACACTTTGCTCGTCTTCTCTATGCCGCACCGCCGACGGCTCTCGCCGCCTCGCCAACCGCCCCCACCCGTGCGTTATACCACCCGGATCATCGTCCCGCCGCGCGTCCGGCGTTCGGGCGCGCCGGGCACCCCCGGTACAGGCCCGCGACCGCAGCCGGTCGGCGTGCGCAAGTCGCTCGGCTTCGGCGACCGGCTCGGGCTGGCGAGCGCCGCGCATGTCGCGGTGGCGGCGGCGCATCCGGATTTCGTCCCGTTCCTCGCCCAGCAGTGCGCCGGCCGCACTCCGCAGGAAACGCTCGCCGCCGCCACGCGCGCGGTCGGCAACGCCCGCTACCGCCAACCTTGGGGCGCGGACGCCGACTCCCTCCGCACTCCCGGCGAGGTGGACATGGCCGCCGCGGCGGGATTTACGTATTTCACACTCGACCTGTCGGAGCACGTGACCGAGGGCGTTGATGATCTGCCGCTGGATGAGCTCGCCTCCGCCGTGAATGCTCTCGTGGCCGCAGGTGAGCTGCCCGAGGACTGGGCTTCTCCCTATCTTGACCGCGAAGTCGATGTGCCCGGCAACGAACGGTTGATCCTCACCCTCGACCCGCTGCGTCGTGCCGCCGCCAAGTTCGGTCGCGCGGTGCAACACGGCGCGCGCATGTACGAGACGGTCGTGCGGGCAAACCGTGGTCGGCCTTATGAAATCGAGGTTTCGTTCGATGGGGCCGCCGCGCCGGTCAGCGTGGTCGAGCACCTGTTCCTGGGGCTCGAATTCGAAGCCCGTGGGGTGCGCCTGACCAGCCTGGCCTTGCGGTTCGACGACCGGGATTCGGCGGAGTTCGAGGAGCGGTTGCGCGAGCATGTCGCCGTGGCGTCGTTCTGTGGTCCGTACAAATTGAGTTTTCGCGGTGGGTCGCATTCCCCCGATTTGTTGCCCGTGATCGGCCGTTGCTGCGGGGACAGGCTCCATTACAAAACTTCGGCGGAAACCTTCCTTGAGGCGTTGCGTCTCGCGTGGCGGCTGGAGCCGGAGCGGTGGCAGGAAATCCTCTCCTCGGGCGGTTTGCCGACCACGGAGGGTGATGTCGAAGCGTCCTACATCGACGACGACGCCGGCGCTCGGCGACTCGTTACCGTCGCGGACGACCTGCTCGGTCCGAGACGCGATGGACGAGGGCTATCGCTCGAGACGTGGCTGGTGGAATTGCTCGACCGGCACGGCGAGATGTACGTGGAACTTTTGTTGGAACGGTTCGGGCGATTGATCCGCAGTCTGAACGCCGGTTGAAACTTCTCATGCTTGCCACCCCTTTTTTACGCGTGGTGTGCCTGTCGATCGCGCTCGGAATCCCATTCCCGGTCCAAGCGCACGCGGAGACGGACCCGTCGGCGGACGCCGCATGGCATCGGGTGGAAGACCTCCAACATCGCCTGCAAGCGGACGCCCCGGCGGGCGAGAACGAGGTCGAGTTCTACGCGCCCATCGAAACCGAACTCCATCAGGCCGCCAGCGAATTCGCGGCCCGATACCCGGACGATCCGCGCCGTTGGGAAGCGGAGCTAACCGTGATCCGCTCACAACAATTTCCGGTATCGGCCGACGAACGCCGGGAGATCTTTACGAACAACGAGTTTCTCCTGGCAGAAATCCTCGCCGCGCCGAACGCCGCGCCCAAGACCAAGCAACTCGCCGAGCGCGCGGTCATCCGCCAGTACCTCGATCATCTTGATCTGATCACAACCCCGTCGATGGCCACCAACGTGGAGGCCCGGCTAGCGGATTACCTGCGGCGTTTTCCCGACGACCCGAAAGCCGCGAACATGCAGGTGCGGCGCATCGATCTGTGGCAGCGCGCGGACCCGGCGAAGGCAGCCGCATTGTTGGACGAGATGGCCGCCAATCCCGACGCGCAAATCGCCGCCGCCGCGCGGGGACGGCAGGCGCAAAAAAACCTCTTTTCCGCCCCGCTGGATTGGAAGCTGCCCGGCATCGACGGCAACCCCATCGATCTCCCGGGTCTGCGCGGCAAAGCGGTCCTCATTCAATTCTGGGCAAGCTGGTGTCCCGACTGCAACCGCGAGATGCCCGCTGTTCTCGACGCCTACCGGCAGTTCCACGACCGGGGTCTGGAAATTGTCGGCGTTTCTCTCGACAAGGACAAAGCCGCGCTGCTCGCCACGCTCAAAAAGAAAAACATCGCGTGGCCCCAGTTCTTCGACGGCAAATATTGGAACAACGAAGTCGCGGTCCGGTACGGCGTGAGAGGAATTCCCGAGTTGTGGCTGGTGGACACCGCCGGCCGCGTCGTGGCGACGGGCGTCCAGGCCGATCAGCTCGCCGCGAGGATTCCCCCGCTCCTGCCGAACCGCTGAGATTTCTTTTGCAACGCAAACGTTGCCATTGCCCACCCGCCCGTCGATACTCAGGCGGTGAAGCTGTCCAAGAGGGGTGAATACGCGCTCCGGGCGCTGATCGACCTCGGCCTCGCCCAGGAACTCGGCCGCCCGCTGTTGCGCATCAGCGAACTGGTGGAAAAAGAACGGCTACCCGAGAATTTCCTCGTGCAGATCCTCGTACAACTCCGCACGGCTGGCATCGTGGAGGCCAAACGCGGCAAGTTCGGCGGCTATTCGCTCGCCCGACCGATGAACGAGATCAACTTCGGGCAGGTCGTCCGCCTGATCGACGGGCCGCTGGCTCCCATCGCGTGCGTGAGCCAGACGGCCTACGCCCGCTGCACCTGTCCCGACGAGGCACATTGCGGCCTGCGGATGTTGATGCTCGACGTGCGCAACGCCATCGCCAACGTGCTGGACCGCTACACGCTCGCGGACATCGTGGAGGTCACATTGCGCAAATTGCGGCGCGACAAGGCGAGCTTCCACCTCGGCGACGCGTGTCCGTTGCCGTTCGGACTGGAAAATATCGAACCCGTGCTGCCGGCCCGGCGGCCCGGTGGCGGTCGCTGAGCGCCTTCCCCACGCGTTATTGCCGCAGCGTGCGCTGGAAAGCGTCGATTGCCTCCGCCGTCGCGTCATCCTTCTCGTTCAGGGCCGCCGCGTGCGCCCGCGCGGCGCCCGCCACCGACTCGGGTTTGCGGCCGGCCGCAACGAGGGCTTTCGACCACACCACGAGCGGTTGCGGCTCCTGGTAGCGGGTGAGCGTGCAGGCGCGCTCGGCGATGGCGACGATGACCTCGGCAGCCGGAACGGCGAGCGGCGGCTGGCCGGGTTGGTCCAGGTTGAGGGTTGCCAGCGCGACCAGAGCCTGAACGTTGTCGGGATCGATCCGCAGGCAGGCGCGCAGGTTCGAGCACGCCGCCGGCAGATTGTGCTCGGCCAGTTCGATGCCGTAGAGGTTGTAATAGGCGTTCGTCATCGTCGGGTCCATGCGCAGGGCATGAGTGAACGCCTCGCGCGCCGTCGCGTTGTCGCCGAGTTCGAGCAGGGCCACACCGTAATTGTTGAAACTCCCCGGCTCCGGATGCACGTCGAGCACCTTGCGATACAGGTCGGCCGAAGGTTTCCAGCGGCCTTGCATCCGCAGGACGTTGGCGAGGTTGACGCCGGCGGATTCGAGTTTGTACTCGATCTTGAGAGCCTCGCGGAAATGGGCTTCGGCCCGCTGGAGTTGGAGCGGGTCGTGGCCGCCGCGCTCCTGATAGACGAGCCCGATGTTGTTGTGCGCGGCGAAACATCGCGGGTTGACGGCCAGGGTCGCCCTCCAGAGGCGTTCGGGGCTGCTGAACTCCTCGGCTCGCTGGAAGCAGGCGAGGCACAGCAAACCGGTCACTCCGGTCATGACGACGAGCGCAATGCGCGACGCGATGCCGCCGCGCGCATAACAGATTCCGAGTGCGGCTGCCACGAGCGTGATGATTCCCGGGATGGCCACGTAAACGAGGTGATCCGAGACGTACGAATACGTGAAGAACGACATGTGCATCAGTCCCGAAACCGGCAGGACCATCAACACGAAATAGCCGAGCGCCGCCGGCACTCCCCGTCCCC
>CALMVM010000390.1:0-3522 GCA_937873255.1 uncultured Verrucomicrobiota bacterium
GCGCTTCATAGGATTCAGTAATGGGTATTTTTTAAGAGTTGGTTGGGTTGGTTGGGTGAGTGAATCGCCGAATCATTCGGCGTTGATGGGGACCAGCAGCACATCCTCGCGCGGGTAGGAAACTTCCCACTCCGCGCCGGTTCGGGGGTTGCGCCACTGCACGTGGTCGGTCGAGCGATACATGACCCGGCGGAACAATCCGTCGTCTCCGTCCGGAACGACGCCCTCGTCAAACGTCCCGTGGAGCACATTGGCGGCGGTCGCGTTGCGCGTCTCCTTGCTGGGCGTGACCCGTGCCGATTCAACGGCGGCGGACGTGCGCGGTGTCGGATTGTCGGGGGATGGCGTCCCGGCGTGGGCGCGGACGATCAACAGCGTGACCGCGACCGCCATCGCGGGCGACGCCAGACCCCAGCCCAACGCTGCGGTCGGCCGTGCAAAGCCGAGCCGATGCCACCACGCGGCCCGGCGGGGCGGCAGACCGGGACTGGCGAGCAGATCGGAGATCCGTCCCGCGAGCCGTTCGGACACGGCGGCGGGCTGCAGCGCTCGCAACTCGTTCTCGATCAATGCGTTTTCGGCGTCCTCATTCATGACAAACAGGCTTGATGATCTTTCGTAAAGCGTTGATCGCGTACCGGTAACGAGACGCGACGGTGTTCGGCGACAAATCGAGGGCTTCGCTGATCTGCGCGAAGGTCAATTCACCCCAGATTTTGAGCACAAGGACCTCGCGCTGTTCTCCAGCCAATCGTTGCAGGGCGTTGCGCACGGACGAGTCCAGTTCGGGTTCGGAAGGTCTGAACCACGGCGCGGATCGATCTTCGGAGGTCGGACAAAAACCTTGGTTTGCGGCTGTGTGTTCCCGATGCTTCCTGCGCGTGTCGCGTCGGATCTGGTCGAACGCCGCGTGGCGCACGGCGGCGAAAAGCAGTCCGGCGTGGCAGTCGTCAGGGTTTTGCTGTTTGCGCCAGAAACGCACGAAGGCGTCCTGAACAGCGTCTTCCGCATCGGAGACATCCGGCAGCCACTGCCGCGCGAACAAAACGAGGCGCGGCCCGTATTGGGCGAAATACGCTTGCCACTCGTTGGTGGCATTGGTTTGGGTCTTCATCCTCGGCGGGTGTTCAGAGTTAAACGCCGCCGATGGTGGGAATTGTCTAGTCAAGCGCATTGCTCGCGTTCAAAAACTCTTGTAGTTTATATTACATTTATTGTATGATGTTATAAAAATTGCCGATCCGGGCGGGATGTTTGCATCTGTTTGCCCTTATCAGGCCTCCCCATGGTCGTACGTTGATGGCAAATATTGTTATCGACTGCTCCTTTGCGAATTGACCGCCGCAATAGCGGATTTCTATCGGGACCGAATTTCTCCACCGCCGCCGTCGGATGGCTCCCAACAAATGCTTCCGTAGCAATCAGAAATTGCGTCGGACGAGCTGCCACTCCGGCGACTTGTCACTGAGGCAAAAATGGCCGATGTTGCCCGACTTTTTATGTTCAACTGGATACTCAAGCAGATCCTCGGGTCCAAGAATCAGCGCGAACTCAAGCGGCTGATGCCCATCGTGCGGCGGATCAATGAGTTGGACGAGCAATTTAAATCGCTCTCCGACGAAGAATTGCGTGCGAAGACCAAGGGCTGGCAGGAACGTCTGGCCCCCGTGGAGGAACTTGCCCAGCGCGAGGAAATTTTGCGCGAAATTCTCCCCGAGGCGTTTGCGGTGGTCAAAAACGGCGCGCGGCGGCTCTGCGGCAAGACCTGGACCGTCTGCGACCAGGAAGTGACTTGGAACATGATCCATTTCGACGTGCAGTTGATCGGCGGTATGGTGCTCCACTCCGGGCGCATCGCGGAAATGGCCACCGGCGAGGGCAAAACCCTTGTCGCCACCTTGCCCCTCTACCTCAACGCCCTGACCGGTCGTGGCGCGCACCTCGTCACCGTCAACGACTACCTCGCCCGCCGTGACGCCGAATGGATGGGCGAATTGTACCGTTTCCTCGGCCTGACGTGCGGCTGCGTGCAGCACGACCAATCACCGGACGTGCGCCGCCAGCAGTACGCTTGCGACATCACATATGGGATCAACAGCGAACTCGGGTTCGACTACCTGCGCGACAACGGCATGGCGACCAACCGCGAACAGCAGGTCCAGCGCGGCTACGTGTACGCCATCGTGGACGAGGTCGATTCCATCCTGATTGACGAGGCGCGGGTGCCGCTGATCATCGCCGGGCCGGCGACGGTTTCGACCCATCAGTACGACAAATTCAAACCCGGGATCGAGCAACTCGTCCGCAAGCAAAACATGCTGTGCAGCCGCCTGGTCAACGAGGCCAAAGCGCTCTTCGACGACGGCAAGAACGACGAGGCCGGTACGATCCTCTACAAGGTAAAACTTGGCCAGCCGCGCAACAAATCGCTCCTGCGCTTGCAGGAGGATCCGATCAACCGCAAGGCGCTCGACAAGTCGGAGTTATCCTTCCACGGCGACACCCGCAAGGAGGAGTTGTTCGCGCTGAAGGAAGAACTCTTCTACACCATCGACGAGCGAGCCCAGGAAGCCGACCTTTCCGAACAGGGCCGCGCCTTCCTCAATCCCGACGAACCGGACGCCTTCGTCTTGCCCGACCTCATGACCGGCTTCGCGGACATCGACGTGCGCACCGACATGGACGACGCCGCCAAGGACAAGGCCAAGGCGGGCCTCCAGGCCAACATGGATCACCGCGCCGAGCGGATTCACAACATTTCCCAGTTGCTGCGCGCGTATTGCCTGTACGAGCGCGACGTGGAGTACGTGGTCGAGGAAAACAAGGTGGTCATCGTCGATCAGAATACCGGCCGCAAGATGCCTGGCCGCCGCTGGAGCGACGGCTTGCACCAGGCAGTAGAAGCGAAGGAAGGCGTCCAGATCGACAAGGAAACGCAGACGCTCGCCACCATCACGATCCAGAACTATTTCCGCCTGTACCAGAAGCTCTCGGGCATGACCGGCACCGCCGAGACGGAGGCGAACGAGTTCCACGACATTTACAAGCTCGACGTGGTGGTCATCCCGACCAACCGCGGCATCGCTCGCAAGGATTCCAACGACCGCATTTACAAGACCCGGCGTGAGAAGTACAACGCCGTCATCGCCGAGATCAAGGAATGCCACGGGCGCGGCCAGCCGGTGCTGGTCGGCACCGCGAGCGTGGAATCATCCGAGTTGCTTAGCCGCATGCTCAAGCGAGAGAAAATCCCGCACAGCGTCCTCAATGCCAAATACCATCGCCAGGAGGCCGAAATCGTGGCGCGCGCCGGGCAGCGCGACGCCGTGACGATTTCCACCAACATGGCCGGTCGCGGCACGGACATCAAACTCGGCGCGGGCGTCAGCGATGTCGGCGGCCTGATGGTCGTGGGAACCGAGCGGCATTCCGCCCGCCGCATCGACCGGCAGTTGCGCGGCCGTTGCGCGCGCCAGGGCGACCCGGGCGCGTCGCGGTTTTACGTTTCCTTCGAGGATGATC
>CALMVM010000390.1:3532-3876 GCA_937873255.1 uncultured Verrucomicrobiota bacterium
GCATGACGCGGATCATGGAAACCTTCGGCTTGGAGGACGGTCAGGAGTTGGAGCATCCCCTCCTCAACCGGAGCGTGGAAAACGCCCAGAAGCGGGTCGAGCAACGCGACTACATGAGCCGCAAGCACACGCTCGAATACGACGACGTGATGAACAAGCAACGCGAGGTCGTCTACGGCTACCGCAACGAAATCATCGACACGGATGATCCCCGGCACCTGATCGACGAGGTCATCGAGGAGGCGATCCCGGCCAAGGTGGCGGAATACGTCCGCGAGGGCGACGGCGAGGAGCCAAACTACGGCGGCCTGCTCAATTGGGTGAACATGGTTTTCCCGTTGGGA
>CALMVM010000390.1:3886-4333 GCA_937873255.1 uncultured Verrucomicrobiota bacterium
GGAGAAGGCGGCTCTCGAGACGAAAACCGCATCCGAGATCAGCCAGTCGCTCATCGAGCGGATCACGACCGCCTACAACAGCAAGTGCAGCCACGAGGACCCCGAGGCCGTGCGCGGCCTGGAGCGTTACATCGTCCTGAGCGCCGTGGATCGGCTGTGGCAGGAGCATCTCTTCGCCATGGATGGATTGCGCGAGGGCATCCAACTCCAGCGCATCGGCCAAAAGGACCCGCTGGTTGAATACAAGAACGAGGCGTTCGCGATGTTCGTCGAGCTGATGGCGAACATGAAGCTCGAAGTCCTGCACAACCTGTTCCGCAGCACGTCGAACCTCCAAGCATTCGAGAAATTCCTCGCCAGTCTGCCGCAAACCCTCCTGCACGAGGCGCTCGGCGGGTTGGATTCAAGCTCCCGCCCTGCCCCGCCGGACTCCGAGGGCGTTGGCGC
>CALMVM010000391.1:0-1442 GCA_937873255.1 uncultured Verrucomicrobiota bacterium
AAACACGCCTCGGGCTAACTCTCCCTGTGGCTCGGAAAAGTGGGTCTCGTCAGTGCCAACGAAAGGACCCAGACGCATGAAAGGCAAGCGATACACAACCGAAGACAAGATCCGCATTTTACGGGAAGCTGACCGGGGCAAGCACGCGGCAGAGGTGTGCCGGGCGCACAACATTTCCGAGGTGAGCTTCCACCGCTGGAAGCGCCAGTTCGGGCAGATGGACCTCAACGAGGCGCGCAAGCTCAAGGAGTTGGAGCGCGAGAACGGCGAGCTCAAGAAGATGCTCGCCGAGGCGCTGCTCAAAAACCGGGTGCTCGAGGCCGTGGCTGAAAAAAAATGGTGAGCCCGGCGCATCGTCGTCAAGCGGCCCACGTCGTGATCCGACGTGGGCTGTGCTCCGGGCGGGCGGCGTGTCGCATCCTGATGCTCTCACGTGCTACTTTCTGGTATCAACCAGCGCCTCCGACCTCGACCCAGCAGCGGCTGGCCAAGCGGCTGCGAGCCTTGAGCGAGAAGCATCCCCGCTACGGCTACCGGCGCATCGCGGCGTTGTTATGCCAGGAGGGATGGCCTGTGGGCAAGCGTCACATCCAGCGACTGCGCCGTGCGGACGGCCTGCGGGTGCCACCGACCAAACGCAGGATCGTGCGCCGGGGCGTCTCCACCGGGCTGCCGACCAAAGCCACGCACCGCAGCCACGTCTGGACCTGGGACTTTATCAGCGATGCCACGGTGCGCGGCGGAGCACTCAAGATGCTCACCATCCTCGACGAGCACACCCGCGAGTGTCATGTCCTTCGGCCTGAACGGGCGTTGCGGGCCGCCGACGTGCTCGCCTGGCTGGAGCGTGCCATCCAAGAACACGGTGCACCGGCGTTTCTGCGCAGCGACAACGGCCCGGAGTTCATCGCCAAAGAAGTGCAACGCTGGCTGGCAGAAAAGCAGATCAAGACCATCTACATCGATCCGGGCAGTCCCTGGCAGAGCGGCTTCGTCGAGAGCTTCCACGGTCGCTTCCGCGACGAGTGCCTCAACCAAGAAGTGCTTTGGACGCTCACCGAAGCTCGCGTGGTGGTCGCCGACTTCCGCCACCACTACAACCACTCTCGCCCACACGGCAAACTCGGCTACCAAAGCCCGGTGCGCTTTGCAGCGCAGATCCATCCTCCCGCTTCGCTCGTCGAAGCTGGACAACCTCACCCAACCCAACTACAAGCAAACCAGCCCGTGGACTAACTCTCCGACTGGCTCGAAAAGGTGGGTCTCGTCAACCTTTTGGTTGGCATCGCAAACTGACCTGCTTCTTCACCGGCGTGCGTCCGATGCAGAAAGCGTGGATGACTGACGTTCCAAACGAGTGCCCCGCTGCCGGGATAAAATACTTGTGCAAGTAGTGGGCGGTGCCCGAGAACGTCGGACCGAGCGGTTGCTCGAAGAACGAG
>CALMVM010000391.1:1452-10022 GCA_937873255.1 uncultured Verrucomicrobiota bacterium
TAGCGGCACGCACTTCGTGTGAAGTCCAACGAAGTCAATAAAAGAGAAGCTTCTGTTTCGTTTGGCTTGATTCAGGTAGTGCCATATAGAACATCGCAACGCAAACAAATTGTTCTTCCGAACCCGGACAACTCAGCCTGGGATCGCTCGGAAGACCCGATGCCGACTTATTTCCCGCGACCCTTCCTCCGACGTTGCAGCAACGTCGGTCCGCCCTGGCTCTCTCCCTCCGGGGCCGGGCGACCGGAAGGGGGGCATCCGCCCTTTTCGCGGGAATAAGTCTCTATTTTCGCATCTGGACTCGAAACTAACCTGACCATCTGCGGTTGATGCAATGCTCTGAAAAATTCTGTTTCGGAAGCGAGCGAGAGCGTAATCTGCAACCGCCAAGCACGAACGCAGATGACCGGCAAATGTCAGTCTTGCTTGCTGCCTTCCGCCTTCCAGCGTTTGTCAGCCCGCTTCCGCGCCAGCAAAATGGTTTCGTCGGTCAACTCCTCGTCGTCGGCAAGGTTGCATTCTTCCAAAACCAGATCGCGCCAACGTTGGGTGTTCTTCGCCCAACCACGGATGCGCTTTTCCAGTTGCGTTTGCAGCCAGCGATCTGCCAGGGACAGGTTGCGCCGCAGAGATTGACGCGCGAGGTCCACCATCGGGATGGGGTCGTTGGGTTTGCGCCGCTGATCCACCTGATGCAAGCAGCCTTCCACAAATCGGTTTACTAACTCGTTGGGGCTAATCTTCACGACGGCGGCTAGGTCGATGACGCGCGCGGTCAAGCGGTCGTGGATCATGACGGTGACGCGCTTCTTTTCCGAGATCATGGGCACCGAGGATACGGACCAATCCTGCAAAGATCAAGACATGAAACCTTATGGTTTTTGCTGCATGCCATCTTATATCCTCTCTGTAGGAGGCACGTTTATTGCTATAAACCGCTTGCCTTAACCAAATGAAAACTACGCATCGAAAGCTGCGCTTCCGCAATGAACAACGACCACCGAGAGTTTTTGAATCTCCGCCGCCTGCCCGGCTCCATTGACGCCGAGCAGACCGCCGTCCTGTTGGGCATCCCCGTCACTTCCATCGCAATTTTGGTCAAGAAGGGCTTTCTCAAGCCGCTTGGCAAAACCGTCGCCCATAACGCGCCGCGCCGGTTTGCTTCTGCCGCCGTCGTCGAACTGATGCAAGACGCCGAGCAGATGCACAAAATGCAGCACTTCATCAGTTCGCACTGGCGCGAGCGCAATGGCACTCGGGCCAGCAAGAATTTTGAACTGGCCCGGTCCGGCAAGAGTTGCGAGGGAACTTCGTCCGCAGGTTTCCGCCGAACAGAACCGGAAACGTGCGGACGGATGGGCTGCCGAACACGGGCGAAGCACTTCTACGTGTTCACGGTGCGAAGGGTTTTCTCTCTTGGTTCTTGTGTGGTTGGCGGAGGAAAGGGAACCACGTTGGCAAGTTGGTTGGCCTCGTATTCTTCCAGAGACGGATTCATCACGGCTTCGTGGAAGGAGTACGCTTCCGTCATTGCCGGGCTTTGGTGCCCCAGTGCCTTTTGAGCATACCGCATCGGGTAGCCCGCCTGCGCGGCGCGGCCCGCCCAAGCGTAGCGGTAACTGTGCAGGGAAGCCTTCTTGATCTGCAAAAGTTTGCAGCGACGGTAAAACTCGGAAGCGCGATCCTTCGATTTCTGCTGCGCGATTTTCGGAAAGAGGAATCCATTTTTGGGTAACTCATCGAGCAGTTGCTGCATCGTTGGTCCGACCCGTTGGCACGCTGGCGGTGCATTCTCTGGCAACTTGCCGCGCCGGTAGGCAAGCACTTGAGCCTGGACGTTCTCGGCCCGCAAACGCGCGATGTCGCCCTGCGAACCGCCGGTCATCCACAGCATCTGATAGTATGCTCGCCGCTCGGGATTGTTCTTTTCGGCAGCAAGGATGCGTTGGTGCTCCTCGGCGGTGATGCCGCGCTTGGGATTCTTCCCGACCTTTGGCCACGCGGCTTTCGCCATGATGATCCACGGCAACCAGTTCAAATCCTCGGCCTTGGTGTTGATGAGCAACAAGTGGCGGATCGGGTCGAAGTCGCGGCCCGCGAACGCGCGCTGGCAGCGTTCCTTGGATGTGTTCCGACCTCGATCAGAATACACCGCCATCACCATCGCCCAAGTGCGGTTGGTGATCTCTGCGTCGTGCGCCTTCAAGTACACGCGGGCGAGATCGAGGTTGAGCCGTGGCTGGGCCACGGATTCGTTGGCGGCGCGCAGCTTTTCCTTGGCAGCGTGTTTGTCTTTGGTGCGAAGGCTCACTTGCGCCTTGGTCTGGGTGTCTTCCTGGTAGTAGATGCCGTTGGAACGGCGATACAAACGGTATTTGGCTTCTGGCACGGTCGTTTCTCCTTCTGGTGGTTGCCAGGGAAAAACATACCGAACCGACCGCCGGGGCCGTTAATGCGTAGTGCCTGCCTCGCGGGTTCCTTCTCGCCGCCCTAGTGGCGTCCTTTCGAGCGTGCCAGCGATTTACTGGCAATTTCACTGGCAGATGGCCGTTTTCTGGTCTTTCGATTCGTGCAAGTGGCTCGTTTGCAGCGCATTATGATTTGGCTCCAGCGGTAGGATTCGGTCGCTCCGACTCGTGTGTTTACAGAGAGAGCATGCACGATTTCTCCTCGCGCGACAAGGCTAATCGGCCACTGTGCTGCCACTACTCCGGCAGTGTCCTTCCGCGCCCATTTACTGGAAGTTTTGCTGGAAGTGGAATTGGTCCAAAAGCCACTGGCTTGCCGGATAGGACGGGCATCATTTACTTCGGCTCGGCAAGAAAGTGGACCGCTACAATCCACAATATACCGGGGGACGCTCCGGTCGTCGCGTCCAACCTGGCTGTGGCTTACGCGTGGACCGACCAGCCCGACCTAGTTTGCGGAGTCATTGAGGAATGGGTGAACCGTCTCGCGGGCATCGTGACGTTCCTGCCCTTTAGTTTCCAGCTACCCGGTTTAAGCCCACCGTCTTCAGACGGTCCGCTTCAGCGCGTTTCCTCTCCATCAATAGCGCCGAAGGTGCTCTGACCTGGCAACCCTTTAGTGCGCCGCAATGCGGGGTACATCGCACCTTTTAGGTGCTGCCCATCCCACCAGCTTTAGCTGGTGGTCGTTGAGCTACAGCGACCTGCGGCTGAACCCGCTCTGAGAGCCGTTGCGTGGTCCCCCCCCGCTTCCATGCGCTGGTCGGGCGACTCGCGCCCGATGGGAAGCGTTGAGCTAGCGTCTTCCGCGCCTATTTCCCCGCCGGTTTCGCTTCTTCCGCGCCCGGAAACGACGCTTCCCCGATGCATCTGCGAGTTTCCCCCGGACTCATCGTTTCCCTGCTCGGAAATTGCCTTCCATCGCTCGGAATCAATCATTCTCCGCCTGGGTTCCGAAAACTTCCGCCCGTATTCCGCGTTTCTCCGCCCGGAAATCCGGGTTCCGGGAAGTTTTGCGAGTGTTTGCGAGTAGGAACAGAGTAAGCCTGTCAAAATATCTCTCTGTGCATCAGCATTTTATGCATGAGATTCTCTGCAAGGCGATGCGTCGCAGAAATCTACCAGCATGAAATATAACCCGTGAATTGAACTCGCCAACTGGCCCGACTGCGTGGTAAACACCCTGCGTCTTTTATCGGAGCCTTGCCTTATCAATCCCTCATCCACAGCCCGCTTATGAAGGTTACACTCTACCTCAAAGACCTCACCGATCCTCAGATGATCACGTCGGCCAGCACGGTCATCACTGACCTGACCGGCAACGCCAAGTTCACGCTCAAGCCGACGCTGCCCACGCTAACGACGTTGCGCGACGCGGCGCAGCATGGGCTGGACGCTGTGGCCGCCGCGCGGCAGGCGTTGACGATGGCCGTCACTGCCAAGGACAACGCGCTCGACGCCCTGCGCGCCGGGTTGCCCGACGAGGCGTCCACCGTCGAAGACACGATCAACACCCTGCCCGACGACCATCAGGAAGCCGCCATCGAGAGCGTGGGTATGAAAGCGCAGAGCGCGCCGACGCGCGTGACCTCGCTCGACGCCGTGACGAATCTCTCATTGACGGCCAGCGACGTGCCGGGCGTGTTGGACTGGCAATGTGACCCGGTAGACCGGGTGCGTTTCTACGTGGTCGAATACACGCTCGACCCGGTCTCGCCGACGGCCAAGTGGCTGCCAGGCCGTACGTCCACCAAGAGCAGCGGCGAACTGACCGGCCTGACGAGCGGCGTGTCGGTGAGCGTGCGTGTCCACGCCGAAGGCAGCCAGGGCATCACCGGCGCGCCAGACATCGCGGGGCCGAAGACCACGCCGTAGGGTGAGAGTTTGCCGCAGCAGCAGTGTTGTATACAAACAGCTATGCGGAGCAATCGCATCTGGCTCCATAATCTATCTTGACCAAAACCGAATTAAATCAATGGGTGATACATCTTCGAAAACATCGACGTGGGTTGCACAAAAAACGAGCGACATCAGAACAGTAACCGCACAATTTCTTTATGAACTAGCTCCTAAAGACGGGTTAGTGATAGGAGGCGGTGCGATGCTCCTGCTTTTAATTGCCCTGTCAGCCAAATATTGGCTTCCCGAAGATTTTCGCACAATCTTGGTTGGGGCATTCTCATCGCTGTTAATTTATATATTCGGCTTGATTGTGCAATCTAGGAAAAACGTCGAAGGGCCCCGGGCTCCCATCAAATATCTTGAATATCCAACAGAGATTTCGAAAGCCACGAAGGAGGTATTTGTATACACAACATTTTTACGTTCACTATCTTGCAAAAAGGAACATAGCGATGAAAAAGATCGATGGTACGCAGCCCTAAAGACAGTGTGTGAAGGAACCGAGGTTACAGTCAAATTTTCTTTTCTAGATCCAGATAAAGATAATGAAATTGCCTCGGTTGCGGTTAAAACGAGACAGCGCGAACTCAAAAAGTGGGCTGACGAGGAAAAGAAGGACGAAGTAAATGTCCGAGAAATGATCAAGCAGAATTTGTGGACATTGTATTGCTGGGTCAGGTACGAAGGTTTCAAGAATATCGTCGTGTGTAAATACAGCCGGACTCCTCCGCTCTCGATTTTACAAGCCGATTCGGTATATTCAATTGCACCTTATGAAATTAAGCCCTTGGACCAAACGGAAAGATTCAACGCCTACAAGGATAGTTCTTTAGGAAAATTTATTCGGCGGATGGTCGATGATCTCGATACAGACATTTGCTCCGCCGTGGGTGACAACGGGGCACTTGTCTGGTTTGACGAGGTATTAGTAGAATTCCAAACCTCGAGTGGCACGGTGGAAAAATCGTTCCCATACGTTGTGATGGATGATAAGAAAGCGTTTGCTGCATGGATAGATCACCACTATTCAGGCAAATACTATGAAGTTGATGGCTTGGAGGATGAAATTCCTACTTTCCACATAAAAGCATGCAGCAAGGAAAATCGTTTTACAAAAGAAGTGGTAACAGGCCAATCAATTTGGCCAGGATCCGGTCCAGATCGTACTTCTCTTGAACTGGCGTTTAAGGAATACTACGAGGTTGACGTGCATGTGGTTCGGTTTTTCCCCATTGGAATCGCGCAGTTTTAGCGTAGCTTATGGGCAGGAATCTAACACATGAATCAGGTCATCATCATTGGTGCTGGGAGCGTGGGCGCGAACGCGGCCCTCGCATTGAAGGAGTACGGTTACGATGTGATTCTGATTGACCATGCCGACGACATCTTGGCGGGCGCGGCGCAAGTCACCTGCGTGAATCACGGCGACGGGTTCGAGTACTACGAGAAGGACCACACCGTCACTGGCTACGATTGCATCGACGGCGCGATGACCAAGGGTCTCATCTACCCTCTAGGAAAACTGCACACGGAGGTGTGTGATGCCTCCCATCCCATCCGCTTCTTCCTGACTCTCGGCACCGTTCATCAATCAAACGTCGTGGCCGATGATTTCCACCGGAACGTCGAGGCTATGCGGGCGCATTTCGAGAAGCAGTTCAACGCAGTAGCTGCGGCGAGAAACTGGAGCGTGGACGATGCGGAAAAGCATTTCTTGCGCGTGCCGCAAAATTTCTGTCGGCTTCTAGAAGCTGACGAGTACAGCGATACCGGCGCAGGCGAAGTGATAGTGGCTTACGCAGGATCAAGTTTCGGTATCAACATGCCGAACTATTATGCCTGCGTAAAGGCTGCTTTGCGGAAGTATCAAATAGATTGCAGGTTCAATGCCGCTACTGAGTCCATCGAGAAGACAGGCGGACGGTACAAGGTCCATGCCGGAGGCTGCACGTTCTCCGCCGATCATGTGTTGCTTTGTGCCGGAAACCAAATTCCCGCTTTGTCGGATCTAGTTTGCAACGAACCTCGCATCAACAGGTTTTCGGGCACGTTTTATTTGAACAGCATGACTTATCTCAAGCTGCCAGCCACTTCGGATGCCCGTGTTTTAGAGCAAACGCATCACATCAACTTCGCCCTCAAACAAGAACACGGCGGAATGTTTGCCTGTCTCGTGCCTCCCACCCCGAGTGAAGAGGGATACGCTGCTGTCTACTATCCATCGCCGAAAGGCAGTCAGCGACGCGTGCATATTTACAAAGACGCCAGTTTTGGGCCGACACCAGATGAGTGGGAATGCCTCATCAAGGAAGGTATCCGGCCAGAAGATGATCCCAATCTACCCCGCATCATGCATCAAATGGAGAAGCTCTATCCCTTCCTTCGGGGTTATGCGAAAGTCGATAGGACCGAATGCCGTCCGGTGTTCAACCCGGCCAACGACGAGAACGATCACGGCTTGAAGCGCAGCATCAGGGCCATCTCAGCGGTGAATGGTCCCATCACCGAAGATGAGCGCGTAACTGCTTGGTCGGCACCAAAGTGGACCAATGCAGAACTGGTCGCGCTGATGGCGGTAGATCATGTGATCAAAGACGTTGAGGGTAAAGGTTTGCCGAAGGATAAGTACGCGGGATGCGGGCCGACAAATATCCACGTTGCAGAGGTGACAGAGCGGTTCTGTCTGCAAAACCTCGCTGCTGATATTAAGGATGCGCGCAAGTTTGCCCGAAAATGCAAGTTGCCAGAAAGGATAATTGGGTAGTCATTTTGAGCAAGTCAATCATCCATGCACCACGAACACACAACACCAGATATCAACATATCAGCCAACTTCTTGCTGTTCGCGGATGTCAAAGGATTTAGTAAATTGGATGAATACCAATGCAAAACATTCTTTTCAGACGTAATTCCACTAATGGCTGCAGTGATAAATGGCGAAAATAAGCCAAAATACTGCAATACTTGGGGAGACGCCGTTTTTGCGGTGTTTGACGACGCTGAAAAAGCGGCAGGCTGTGCTCTTGAGCTATGTGAGCGGTTTGCGGCCAAAACTAAGCGATGGAAAAAACATCACGGCTTGCCTGACGATTTAGCAATCCGTGTTTCGCTCCATTTTGGAGCATGCTACGAATCTGATAACAAGATCACAGGCAGGAAAGTATATCTAGGTTCTAACGTAAATCTCGCGGCACGCATTGAGCCGATTGTTGTGGGGAATCAGGTTTGGGCGACGGAGAGATTCGTAAATGCATTAGAAAAAGACTATAAAGAGTCATTATTTTTGTTCCCTTTGGGAAAACGAGAACTGGTCAAAGGATGGGGGGCCGAAACCTTGCACCGCTTATCGCGTCATCCAATTGACGAAAAGACCGCGCTTGCGGGAACGCATTCGTCCGACCTTATGCACCCTGTTTTGAGCATCCATCATATCAGCTTGCCAGTTTCTAACCTCAAACGATCTGTTAAGTTTTATCAAGATGTCTTGAAGTTGCGGCAGGCAGACGCACCAGAAATCATGGATGCAACAAAACGCAGGCTGGCGTTCAAGTTTCCTGGCGTATGGTTTCATCTTCCAAACGGCCAACAACTTCACCTGATTCCGCACGTGAAGACAGATGCGCCGGTGACGTTCAGAAACACAAAAGAAATCCATCTTAAAGATGTCCATTTTGCATTGGCGGTTAGAGATTACGAAGCTATGTGTGCAATGCTCGACGCGAGTGATTCTTTAATTGTAAAAGAAGATGGTCCGATGAGGTTCCAATGTTATATCCTTGATCCTGATTCGCATGTTATTGAGATCACCAGTTCGACCGGGCCAAAACCGAATGCCTAGAACCGGAGAATGGTTACTGCCGACAAAGCGTCTTTTCGTTTCAATCGATAATCATATCGCGCAACGGGGCATCCGGCACGACCCAAGGGCTTTCGGTGAAACGTCGAGCTTTAATAAAACGGAGAATGTAGTCTTGATGTAACCAATCGACCAAAGCAAAAAAGATTTTGCGCCGCTCAGCCCTATGAAACGGATAGTGCAAATCCTCGAACGAATTGTATCCGAGGGCCGATTGATGAAAGTGAGGAAGGAAGGCGTAAGGGCTAGAATACTGTTGTGAATTATTACTTGGCCTGCCGACATCGGGGTTGACGTGACTTCGCTTTTTCGAGCCGGGTGCTGAGTTAGTCTGGGGTGCCAAC
>CALMVM010000392.1:0-7028 GCA_937873255.1 uncultured Verrucomicrobiota bacterium
CCCACATGGAGTATCGCCGCCTCGGAAAATCCGGTCTCAAAGTCAGCGCGCTGTCGTTCGGCGCGTGGGTGACCTTCGCCCAGCAGATCAGCCAGGAGACCGCCAGTGCGCTGATGGCGGCGGCCTTCGACGCGGGGGTCAATTTTTTCGACAACGCCGAGGCGTACGCGCAGGGCAAGGCCGAGATCGTCATGGGTGAGATTCTCAAGAAGCACGGCTGGGGGCGCGACGAGTTCGTGGTGTCGAGCAAGGTGTTCTTTGGCGGCGACAAGCCCAACCAGAAAGGGCTTTGCCGCAAACACGTCATGGAGGCGTGCCACGCGGCGTTGCGCCGGCTCCAGGTGGAACACCTCGACCTGTATTTCTGCCACCGGCCCGACCCGGAAACGCCCGTGGAGGAAACGGTGCGCGCCATGACCGACCTCATCCGCCAGGGCAAGGTGCTCTATTGGGGAACGTCCGAGTGGAGCGCCGATCAGATCAGCGAGGCGTACTCCGTCGCGCGTCAGTACGGGCTGGAAACGCCGACGATGGAGCAGCCGCAGTATAATATGTTCACCCGCGACAAGGTGGAGCGGGAGTTCGCGCCGCTGTACGGGGACATCGGGCTGGGCACGACGATCTGGTCGCCGCTCGCCAGCGGATTGCTGACGGGCAAGTACAACTCCGGCGACCCCGGCGACACGCGCATGTCGCTCAAGGGTTACGAGTGGTTGAAGGAGCACCTGACCAACGACGAGGCTAGGAAACGCCTGGAAACCGTCAGGGAACTGGCCGGCGTCGCGTCCGATCTCGGCACCAACCTGCCGCGTCTGGCGCTCGCGTGGTGTTTGCGCAATCCGCACGTGAGCACGGTCATTACCGGCGCGTCGCGCGTCGAGCAGCTCCAGGACAACATGGGCGCGCTGGAGGTCGTGGAGAAGCTGACGCCGGAAGTGCTCGAACGCATCGAGGGGCTGTTGGGCAACGCGCCGTAGAAAGAGCGGAGGGTTATGGGTTGTGGGTTGTGAGCGGCCTTCACGAAGCAAACCGCCAAAAAAGTCTGTCATCCTGAGGAGAGTGCAACGAGCCGAAGGACCCCGCCGCGTGGTACTCGCCCGCCTTTTGCTTGCGGCCTGACCTGCCGCTGATTTCCCTCCGGCGGCAGAGAGACAGGCACGCGTGGACCTTGGGGCCTGAGATCCCGCCCCGCGGGCACCTGCCGGCTTGTCCCTGCGCCTGTTTCCACTCTCCTCAGGATGACAGATAAAACGGACGGTGTGCTCTGCGTCGGACCGCCCACAATCCGCAAACCGTACTTCGCACCCCGCAACTCCTATCGCTTCCTCGCCTGCGGACAATCCGTGCTCAGGCCGTTGAGTCCTTCCTGTTCGTGCGCGAAGGAAACCGTCCGCTTGCCGCCTTCCGTGCGGATGCGCACCACGAAGATGCTGTCGTAATCCTCGGTCGGCCAATCCGGCACCTCGCCCGCGTCGCTGCCGTAGGCGCTCATCAACCGCTTGACCAGTTGATCCAGCGCCGCGTGCTCCCACGCCACGAACACCACCGCGCGCTGGTAGGCCGGCGAGGTGAGTTCGCTCTGGAGGCCGCCGATTTCATCGAAGGCGAACTTCGTTTCCACCGGCAGCCCCAGGCGGATCGCCGTCGGCTCGATGGTCATCAGCGGCCGGACGTACGAATAGGTCGTGCCCGGGGGGACGCCAGCCCCTTTGGACGCCGGTTTCTTGGTCGTCGTCGGTGCAAAGACGAATTGCGCCGCGCCGTACCGGGCGATAAGTAGGTCGGGCAGAGAGAGGGCGCGGTTGAGGCCCTGGCAGGTGAGCTGCGCCTCGTCGTTGGCGGGTTTTTCGCCGTGGCGGATGAACACGATGGTCTCCACCCGCGCGCCGTCGGGAGAGGCGTCCTGCGCGTGGAGCGGTTGGCTGGCGACGCCGACCGCCACCAGCAAGGCGGGAAGGAACGAAAAAAATCTCATGAGCAAATCCGGGGCGGCAACCGCTTGGCGCGCCGTCAGTCTGGCCGCGAACGTGAGGTTTGTCACCGTTTGTTTCCGCGCGGGTCGTCCTTGGCAACGGGCCGTTTTGGGGCTATGGGAGTGATTCCTTTTTCCAAGGGCCCGCAAAGCCCGCCCGTTATTTCATGGATAGAACCGCCTGGACTGCCGTCGTCTGCTGCCTCATCGGCCTCGTGGCCTGGCAGTATTATTTTTCAAAAGCCTATCCGCCGATTTCCACGCCCGCGCCGACCCCGGCCGCCTCTTCGGCCACCCCCGCTCCGTCGCCAGCGTCGTCGCCGGTCCTGACCTCCGGCAAGCCGGAAGTCGTCACCGACCGCAAGGAAGCCGCGCCCGCGCCTACGCCCGCCGCGCCCGTCGCCCCGGAAACGCAGGAGATCGACACCCCGCAGATCAAGCTGGTTTTCACCAATCTGGGCGGCGGCATCCTTTCCGCCGAGCCCCTCGGCGCGAACCATCTCGCCGAGGACGGCAAAAACGTCGTCCTCAACGCCGCCGGCCAGATCCCCATCGGCGCGCTCAGCACAAAACCCGGCGAGGACACGAACCTGCCCTACACCGGCACGCGCGACGGCAACACCGTCCGCTACGAACGCACCGACCCGGCCACGGGTCTGCGCATGCTCAAGGAATACACGCTCGACTACCAGGGCGACGAAAAACAAATCCCGGCGATCCGCCTGAAGGTGACTTTCACCAACACCGGCGCGCAGACCTACCGCGACGGCGGTTATTACGTGTATGCCGGTTCGGCCGCGCCGATCCACCGGCGCGACCAGCCTCAATATCTGGCTTTCGATTGGTTCAGCGACGGGAAATACCGCACGGAGAGCGCCGGCGCGTTCGAGCCCGGCCGGGTGCCGCTGCTCGGCTACGAGACGCACCCGGGACGCAGCGTCATCACCGAAAACTTCGGCAAGGCGGCGTGGGTGGCGGTGAAGAACCAGTTCTACACGACGATCATCGCGCCGATCCCCGGGGTCGTCGGCGAGGAGTTGCCCGCGCGCGAGATCTGGTCGCGGCGTTTCGACCTGACGCGCAAGCCCGACGAGATCGCCCGCAACGAGGCCGTTCTCCACGGCCTGGACGCCGCGCTCGGCATGCCCGCCTTGCAGATCGAGCCGGGGCAGAGCGTCACGCAGACGTTCCAGATTTACACCGGACCGAAGTATTACAGCCGCCTCGACAAGCTCGGCCACTACGAGCAGGAGGTGATGGACTTCGGCAAGTTCAAGGCCGTGAGCATCCTGCTCCTCGGGCTGATGAACACCTTCCACGGCTGGTTCGGCTCCTACGCGCTGGCGATCATCCTCCTGACCATCCTCGTCAAGGCGGTGTTATTCCCGCTCCAGAACAAGGCCAACAAGTCGATGAAGCGCATGTCCGTGCTCTCACCGCAGATGACCGCCCTGCGCGAGAAATACCGCGACGACCCCGCGAAGATGAACGCGGAGACCATGAAACTCTACCGCGCGCACGGCATGAGCCCGCTCGCGCCGCTCGGCGGCTGTTGGCCGATGCTCATCCAGATGCCGATCTTTTTCGGCTTCCTGTACATGCTGGGCGTGACGACGGAACTGCGGAACTCGGGCTTCCTGTGGGTGCACGACCTCTCGCAGCCGGACACGGTCGGGCGCTTCCTGGGCATTCCGATCAACGTGCTGCCGATCCTGATGATCGGCACGCAGTTCTGGCAGATGCGCCTGACGCCGCGCACGGGCGACCCCGCGCAGCAAAAGACGCTGATGTTCATGCCTTTGCTCTTTGGGTTCTTCTGTTATAGCTTTGCGGCGGCGCTGGCGCTGTATTACACGGTGCAGGGCCTGTTGACGATCCTCCAGCTCTACCTGACCCGCAGCCAGAACGCCGTGCCCGCGACCGGCGGCGACGTCGGCGGGGCGGCGAAGTTCGTGCCCGTCAAGGACGAGGGAAAAAAGAGTTTCGGGGGGTTCGGCAGCAGCGCGAACTACGGTAAGAAAGGCCCGGCGAAAAAACGGTAAAACCCTTGGATTTCCCCATGAACCCGACGCCCCAGGAGTTGCTCGACACGATGCTTGGCCATCTCGGCTACGCCTTCGACATCCAGGAAAGCGCGGGGCCGGACGGGGTGGTGACGCTCCAGGTGTTCACGGCGGAATCCGAGCGGTTGATCGGTCCGGGTGGGCGGACGTTGGACGACCTCCAGTTTCTGCTCAACCGGCTGCTTCAGGCGAAGGACCGGCAGGCCCCGCGCGTGATCGTGGACGTGGAGCATTACCGCACGATGCAGCAGGACGGTTTCCTCAAGGAAATCCGCGTGCTCGCCGAACAGGTCCGCGCCACGGGCCGCCCGGTGCAGTTGGAGCCGATGAACTCCTACGACCGGCGGCTGGTGCACAATGCGTTCAAGGACGACCCGCAGGTCACGACGGTCAGCCCGCACGATGATGCGCGGCTCAAGCGGATCACGCTGGTGCGGCGGTGATGGTCCCCTTGATGGGATTACATGGCTGGGGGGCGTGGTGACATTCGTTCGCGTGCTTGGTCAGGTGCAGCGGAAGGTGTGCTTGACGCAAGGCATGATGACGCGCGATGATGACGCCGTGCGAACCATCATTGAACTTCCCGCCGCCCAGATCGAAGCACTTGCACGCTTTTGCCGACAGGAAGGGGTTTCTCGCGCGGAGGCAATCCGGCGAGCGGTGGACAAGCTCGTCGCCGGCAGCGAGACGGCCGAAGCGCAACGGAAGTTGCAAGCGGGGTTCGGGCTGTGGCGGGGCCGGAGTCCGGATGGCCGCAGACACATCGAGGCGCTTCGTGCGGAATGGGAGGGACGCCCGTAGGTGCGGGCACTCATCGACAGCGACGTGCTGGTCGATTATCTGCAAGGGCGTCCCGAGGCTGCGGCCGAACTGGCACGCTACACGGAACTCTGCATCAGCCTGATCTCCTGGATGGAGGTGATGATCGGTGCGAGCGACGACGCGGCTGAAAGGGATGCCTGCCGCCGCTTCCTGGAAAGCTTTCGAGTGCTGCCAGTCTCCCAAGCAGTGGCGGAACGCGCGGTGCGCCTGCGGCGGAAGCACCGCCTCAAACTGCCCGACGCCATCATCTGGGCAAGCGCACAGGAAGAAGCGTGTCTTCTGGTCACACGCAACACCAAGGACTTTCCGTCTGACGATGCAGGCGTGCGGTTCCCTTACGAAAGGTGATAGGCAGAGCAACCCGACGATTCCAGGCGTCGCGACAGGCAGTCTTCCACCTTATCGCCACCTGCCTGCCTGACCCTACTAGAGCGTCGCTTCGATGGTCTTGACGAAGCGCAGGTGCGCAATCGCCATCTTGAACTCCTCGCGCATCTGCTTCATCGCCTCGCGGGAATTTTCAATCGTCTCCTCCGTGCGCTTCAGATACTCCCTGCGCTGGACCGCCCAGCGGTTGCTCAGGTCTGTCAGGTAATCGGACGACGCCTGCAGGAGCGCGCGGGTGCTCTCGGAGAGGCTCATCTCGTGGTTGTCCAGCTTGGCCTGGAGTTGCTGCTGCGCCTGGGAAATCTGCGCCATGAGGATTTTTTCCGACGGCACGCGGCGCAGATTGCTGGTCAGGCCCAGTTTCTCGAACAGCCAGATCGCCCATTTGGTCGGGTCCCACTGCCAGGGCTTCACGCCGTTGCGGTAGTCGTGCTGGAACTCGTGGTGATAATTATGATACCCCTCGCCGAACGTGAACAGCGCCATGAATCCGCTGTCCCGCGCGCTGCACCGGTCCGAGTACGGCTGGTTGCCGAAGGTGTGGCAGGCCGAGTTGATGAAAAACGTGCAGTGCTGCACCGCGACCACACGCGCCACGCCACCGAACAGGAAACCGCCGAGGAAACCCTTCCAGCCCCCCACCACCGCCAGGCCGAGCAGCGCCGGGAACAGGAAGCCGACGAGGACGCCGATCTGTTGCACGTAGCGGTGCTGCCAGCGTACGAGCGGGTCCGTCTGGAGGTCGGCGACGTTGGCGTAGGACTCGTCATCGGGCTTCAGCTTGAAGAGCAGCCAGCCGATGTGCGCGAAGAAGAAACCCTTGCTGATGGCGTATGGGTCGTCGTCGTGATCGACGTGCTTGTGGTGCTGGCGGTGTTCGCTCGCCCACATGACCACCGAGTTCTCGAACGCCGCCGCCCCGAAGAGCAGGGTGAACAGCTTCACGGGCCACTTCGCCTGGAAGGTCAGGTGCGAGAACAGTCGGTGGTAGCCCAGCGTGATGCTCATGCCGGTGGCGTAGAACATCACCACGAACAGCACCACGAAGAACCAGGGCAGTCCGTAGGTGAAGAGGTAGGCCGGTACAGCGGTCAGCGTGAGGGCGAGGGTGCCGATCAGGAAGGAACTGGTGACCCAGTTGATGCGGTCGGCGGGGAAGCGGTTGAAGATCATGTGGCGGAAAGAAGCGGGCGCTGGCGGTTCAGACGTGAGACGACCCGGCGAAACCGCCCGCACTTAACGCCAAGTCGGTCCCGGTGGCAATGGAATAGTGCGTCCGGGCACGGAGAACATTTGTCACAAAAACGGGCTGGCGGCAGCGGCGGGTGGAAAGCGGGGTGTGCAAAGGCGCGGGATGGCGGCGGGTTCGGGTCGTTGCCGATGGTCGGTCAGCTAGTTCCGCGCCGTGGCGTGCCGGGTTACTCTATTGCAATCGGCCCTGGCAAGAGGTTTGGTTTCGACTTTCGGTCTTTGTTCCGTACGTTGGCGGCCCGACCGTGCCCGAACCCCTCCTTTCTCCCGCCGTGCCGACCGAACTGCCGGCGGCCGGTCCCGCCACGCCCCGTTCCCGCCGCGCCCGCGCGACGCTATGGCTGCTGTTCGCCACAGGCTTGTGGGGATTAAGTTTTCCGCTGACCAAGACCCTCCTGTTCGCGCAACTCCACCTGCTGCCGGGAGCGGACACCTGGTTTTTGTCGGCGCTGGGGCTGGTGTTCCGTTTCGGGGCGGCGGCCTTCGTGCTGGCGGCGGTGTCGCTGCCCACCCTACGCGGGTTGACGGGCCCC
>CALMVM010000392.1:7038-11870 GCA_937873255.1 uncultured Verrucomicrobiota bacterium
GGATCGGTCTCGGGATTTTCGCCGCCGGCGGGATGCTTTTCCAGATGGACGGGCTCGGCTACACGGCGGCTTCGACTTCGGCGTTCCTGACCTCGTGCTATTGCGTGACGATCCCGGTGATCGTCGCGCTCCAACGCCGCCGCTGGCCCCGGCCGGTGGTGATCGTGAGTTGCGCGCTGGCGGCGGGCGGCATCGGCGTGCTCGCGGGGGTGGACTGGCGCACGCTGCGGCTGGGACGCGGCGAGTGGGAGACGATCCTGTCGTCGATGTTCTTCGCAGCGCAGATCTTCTGGCTCGAACGGCCCGCCTTCGCGCGCAACCGCACGTCGCACGCGACGGTGGTGATGTTCGCGGTGCTGGCGGCCGTGGCGACACCCGTGTTGTGCTGGCGCATGCCGAGCGCGGCGGCGGCGCGGACGGCGGCGTTCGGCTCGCCCGGGATCGTCGTCTGCCTGCTGGCGCTGACGGTTTTTTGCACGATTTGCACCTTCACGCTGATGAACCACTGGCAGCGCGACGTGGAGGCGACGGAGGCCGGGCTGATCTACTGCGCCGAACCGTTGTGGACGAGTGTTTTCGCGCTGTTCCTGCCCGCCTGGCTGGCGACGTGGACGGCCACCGACTACGCGAACGAAACCCCGACGGCCCGGCTGCTGATCGGTGGCGGGCTCATCACGGCAGCGAACGTCTGCATCCAGCTCAGGCAGAAGGGAAAATGACGAATGACGAATGACGAAGGCAGAAGCTGAGCCGACGACGACGAACGCCCGAACAATAAGCTGGCTGGCAGGATTTCGGGCTCTGCCCTCCGTTTTCGTCATTCGTCATTCGTCATTTTCCCCGGCAACAGGATAAATCCCGTCTCCAGGTCGCCGAGCACCTCGCTGCGCCGTCCGTCGTGCCGCCAGTGGTGGTAGCCGATCAACGCGCAGATCAACGCGTCGAGCCGATCCTCGGCGGGTTTCGTCCAAGACGCGGCGAGGACGGCGGACAGCGCAGGCGTTTCCACCCACTCGCCCGGCGCGAATCGCGTCCGCAGGCAGTCGCGCAGGAGGCCCTGCAACCGCGTGAACTCCGCCCGCCGCGCCGCCACGGGGCCGCGCTTGTACTTGACGATCCGCTCCAGCCCCAGCAAGCGGATCGTCGCGGGGTGGGGAAACACCTCCGCCAGCAGCCGCCCGGCCGGACCCAGTTGCCAGCCGACCGTCCCGCCGCGCGCTTCCAGCTCCCGCGCCAACCGCAACGGCCGCACGCAACGCGCTGCGTTCGCCGGGTGCGGCCCGGCGTGGAACCGGCCAAAAAGCGAGGTGGTCAGCCGGTCCACCGGGCGGCTGCCGGTAGCGTTCGGGCACACCAGCGGCGCGTCGAAAAGCAGCAGCGCGGGGCCGGCCGACGGCGGCAGGCGCGTCTCGATCCAATCCAGCAGCGCCGCGTCGCCGAAAACGTGGGCGCTTTCGACGATCTCCGCGCGGCACGCGGCGTCCTCGCGCGTCGGATCGCCGGTCGCGCGGACCAAGCATAAACCGTCGCCGTTCCGTTCGCCCCACGCCAGGTCGACGCCGGCGATTTGTAGGGTATTTCTTGATGGGAATGTGGCGGTATCCCTGAAATGCTGCTCGGTTTGTAGACTTCTGTCGGGGAGCAATTTGCGGTGCATGCGCTGGCAGCCTTTCTGCTTTTTGCAATCGGCATTGCCTGGAGTTGGTCGAAGAGTCGCGCCGCTCCGGCCGCCGATCAATCCCGACCATTTTCCCATGTCCCGACTGTTGGTTTCCCGTCCTCTCGTAGCCTTCGTGTTCTTTGTCGAACGGTGGTTGTTGTCCGCGCTGTTCCTTTTCCTGGCGAAGGAACAAATCGACACTCTGCGGATCATGGTTCTGCTCAGCCAGACGAACGCCGCCGTCCCCGCCGCCCTGCTCGCGCACGACCGTAACTTCAGCAACGGCGTGACCTTCGACGACTACGCGCGCTACATCCTGCTGGCGCTCTCCTTCGGCGTGTGCGGTTTCCTGCTGCTCATCAGTCGCAAACCCAAGCACGGGCCGACGACCGCGCGGGAAATCGTCGTGCCGTTTCTGGCGACGTTTTTCACGATGGCCTTCGATCATCACATCAGCTTGCCCGCGTGGTTGGTCACGCCGATGATCCCCGACGGATGTAAGCCCTCGCTGGCGAGCTTCGGGATCGTCGTGTCGGTGGGTGGGCTGGCGATGTCCGTCTACGCGTTGATGTGGCTGGGCCGTTCCATCGGGATCGTCGTCTCGGTGCGCGAGGTGGTGCTCGGTGGGCCTTATCGCTGGGTGCGGCACCCGATCTACATGGGATATCTGTTCGTGATGACGGGCATGTTCATGGTCTCGTGGACGCCGCGGATGGCGTTCGTCGTGGTCGGGGCGGTGGCCCTGCTGGTCTGGCGGGCGCGGATGGAGGAAAAACTCCTGAGCGACCACAGCCCCGCCTACCGCGAGTGGATGCGGCACACCGGCTTCCTGTGGCCGCAGCGCAACACGGCCGCCCCGGAACGGCTCGTCGTGGTGGAACAGAAGGGGTGAAGGCAGAAGGCAGAAGGTAGAAGGAGCAGAGACAGCAGAGAAAAACCGGCGTAGGAATTCGCTCCAGCTTTTTTGGCTTTCTCCTTCTACCTTCTGCCTTCTACCTTCTGCCTTCTACATGTGGTCCGGGCGCTTTCAACAGGCCACCGACGCGCTCGTGCGCGCCTACGGTGAATCCATCTCCTTCGACTGGCGGCTCTATGCGCACGACATCGAGGGTTCGATTGCGCATGCCGGGGCGCTCCTCGCAGCGGGTCTCCTGACCGGGGAGGAATATTCCCAAATCGAGGCTGGCCTGCGCGGGATCGGCGACGAAATCGCGCGCGGGGAGTTTGTCTTCAAACAGGAGTTGGAAGACATCCACATGAACATTGAGGCGGCGCTGACACAACGCATCGGCCCGGCCGGAGCCAAGCTGCACACCGCCCGCTCGCGCAACGACCAGGTCGCGCTCGACCTGCGGCTGTACCTCCGCGCGCAGATCGCCGAGATTACCCAGGCGTTGCACGGGCTCCAGCGCGCGCTCGTCGATCTCGGCGCGCGCCACGCGGAGGTCGTCATGCCGGGCTACACGCATCTGCAACGCGCCCAGCCCGTGCTTTTCGCCCATCATCTGCTCGCGTACGTGGAGATGCTCGACCGCGACGCCGGCCGGCTCGCCGACGCCGCGCGGCGTCTGGACGTGTTGCCGCTCGGCAGCGGGGCGATTGCCGGTTCGACCGTGGTGCTCGACCGTCAGATCGTTGCCTCAAAATTGAGATTCTCAAAATTGAGTGAGAATAGCATGGACGCGGTCAGCGACCGGGATTTCGCGTGCGAGTTCCTCGCCGCCGCCGCCGTGGTGGGCATGCACCTGTCGCGGTTGAGCGAGGACGTGATCCTCTGGGCGACGAGCGAGTTCCATTTTCTGACGCTCAGCGACGCGTTCACGACCGGCTCCAGCCTGATGCCGCAAAAGAAGAACCCCGACGTGGCCGAACTCACGCGCGGCAAGACCGGTCGGCTCTACGGCAACCTTTTCCGGCTGTTGACGACGCTCAAAGGGCTGCCGATGACCTACAACCGCGATCTGCAAGAGGACAAGGAGGCGGTGTTCGACTCCGTGGACACGCTCAAGGCCGCGCTGGCGGTTTTTGCCGCGATGTTGGCCGAGGCACGTGTGGAAGTGGCCGACATGGCCCGCGCGACGGCCGACCCGCTGCTGCTGGCGACGGACCTGGCGGATTACCTGGTGTTGCGCGGGGTGCCGTTCCGGCAGGCGCACGAGGTCATCGGGAAACTGGTCGCGCTGACCCTGGAGCGAAAAACGGGGTTCGCGGAGTTGTCGATGGACGATTACCGGGCGGCGAGCGCGGCGTTCGGCGAGGACGTGTACGCGGTGCTCGACGTGCGCCGTTCGCTGGAAAGCCGCCAAGGGGTCGGCGCGCCGTCGTTCGACAACGTGCGCGCGCGGCTCGAACATTGGCAAAACGCGTTGCAGGAACCGTCTCCATCATGAAAAAATCCCCTCTCATCGCCGATAAGGAAGGCTGGCGCACCGTCCGCGAGGAATCCAAATACAAAGACAAGTATGTGGAAGTGACGCTCGACGAGGTGTTCACGCCCACGCGCCCGGACAAGCCGGCGCACTGGACGGTCGTCCACCGCAAAACCGCCGTGATCGTCGCCCCGTTGACGGCGGCGGGTGAACTGATCCTCGTGCGCCAGGAACGCATCCCGGCGCGGCTGCACCAATGGGAATTCCCGGCCGGTCAGGTGGACGAGGAGGATTCCACCGACGAGGCGGTGGTGCGCGCGGCGGCCCTGCGGGAGTTGCGCGAAGAAACCGGCTACGAACTGGCGGCCGACGGTGAATTGATCAATCTGGGGGTGTCCTTCAGTTCACCCGGGTTCACGGATGAGCATTGTCATATGTACCTCGCAAAAGGGGTGGTTCATTCGAAGGAGGGCACGGCCTACGACGACGGCGAGGGCATCACGGATTGCCGGGCGTTCACGCGGGGGGAGTTCCGCCGGATGGTGGCCGAGGGCGAACTCAACGACGCGCACACGCTGAGCCTGTACGCGCGGATGTGCGCGCGGGGGATCGAATGAGAGAAGTGCGGAATGGCAGAAGGACAGCGCGGAAACGCGAAACGGCGAAAAATTAGCGCGTCCTCTCCGGTGGCGTTTTCAAAGCCATCCCGCCGTTTTGCTGATATCCATCAATGACGTTCCTCGATTGCACGTGGGCTCCGTAGCCCCGGCAGGGGCGTAAGGAGATAGCCCACGGCGTGAGCC
>CALMVM010000393.1 GCA_937873255.1 uncultured Verrucomicrobiota bacterium
GCGTCTTGCCCCGGGGCGAGGTGAGGTCGAATTGCCCGCCGAGTCGCTCGATTTGGAAATCGAAGAAATCCTGCGCCGCGCCGATGCGTTCCGCGAACGCCTCCACACCCCGCTGGCGGATCAGTGAATCCGGGTCCTCGCCCGCCGGCATCGTCGCCACACGCACGGTGACGTTTGCCTCCAACAGCGTCGCCAGCGAGCGTTCCGCTGCCTTCTGGCCGGCAGCGTCGGAGTCGAAGCACAACACCACCTCCTCGACGTGGCGCTTGAGGATGCGGGCCTGTTGATCGGTGAACGCCGTGCCCTGCGGCGCGGTGACGTTCTTGATGCCCGCCTCGTAAGCCGTGATGAGATCGATCTGACCCTCGCAAACGATGGCGAAGCCGGCTTCTAGCAACGCGGCCTTCGCCATGTGCAAACCGAAGAGCACCTTGCCCTTGGTAAAGAGCAGTGTCTCGGGCGAATTGACATACTTTGCGGCCTTGGCGTCGGGTGTGAGCACCCGCCCGCTGAACGCGATCACCTCGCCCGACTCGTTGCAGATCGGAAACATCAGCCGGTCGCGGAACCGGTCGCGCACGCGGGACTTCCGCAAAAATTGATCGGTCAACTCCACCGACGGGTCCGGTTCGTCCGCCAATTTCACGAGGCCGCTCTTGATGACCTCCTCCTTGCGAAAACCGTTCTCGCCGCTCCAATTCAAGCACGTGTCCCAGCTTTCCGGCGCGTACCCGATCTGCCAGCGGGCGGCCACCTCGCCGGTGAGGCCGCGCGCTTTGAGATAGGCACGCGCGTGCTCGGCGGCCGGGGTCTTCATGAGATTGCGGTGAAACCACGCCGCCGCCTGCCCGTGCAGCGCGAGCAACCGGCGGCGCAACTCTCCGAGCCCGCGCTCCTCCGGCCGGCCGAACTGCTCCTCGACAATCGTGATGTTCGCCCGCTCCGCCAACCGGCGCACGGCGGCGGGGAACTCAATGTTCTCGTGCAACTGCACGAATTTGAGCACCGTCCCACCCACACCGCAGCCGAAGCAATGGAAATACTGCCGCGAGGGGCTGACGCTGAACGACGGCGATTTCTCCCGGTGGAAGGGGCACAACCCGACCCGATTGGCCCCGGCGCGCTTGAGCGGACCGATCCGGCTCTCGATCACCTCGACGATGTCGTTGGCGGCGGCGACCTGCTCGATGGTTTCCTGCGGGATCATGAACGACATTGAGCATTGCGCCGGGCGGCGGCATCCGCAATGGTCCGTCGTCGCTTTTGCCCGTTAAACCCCGTCGCCGACATGCTGCGCCTCTTCGACCGCTACCTGGGACGCGAAATCCTCATTTCGTCGTTCTTCGCGGTGTGCGTGCTCAACATCGTGCTCGTGCTCGGACAGATTTTCCGGCGGCTGTTCGGCTACATTATCGATCACAACGTGCCGATGTACTACATCGTCACGATCATCGTGTCCTTCCTGCCGGCGGCGCTGGTTTACAGCATCCCGTGGGGTTTTCTGACCGCCGTGCTCCTGGTATTCGGCCGCATGTCGGCGGCGAACGAACTGACCGCCATGCGCTCGGCGGGGATCAGCGTGGCGCGGATCGCGCGGCCGATGCTTTTGCTCGCGGCGGCGGCCTCGGCGTTGTGCCTCTGGATCGATCTCTACGTCGCGCCGCGGTCCCTGCAAAACCTGCAAACGGCGTTCGTCGAGATGGCGACCAGCAACCCGTCGGCGGCGTTCACGGGCGATCAGGTCATCAACGAATTCCCGGGCCGGAAAATCTTCATCGGCAAGAAGTCGGACAACCAGCTCGAAAACATCCGCGTTTTCGAGCTGGACGAAAACAACAAGCCGTTCCGGGTCGTGTTCGCCAGAACCGGCACGCTCGAAACCGACCACGCGCAGCGGCAGATCGTCATGAATCTGACCGGCAGCCGGCTCGAACAGCGTGACTACCGGCAGCCCGGCGACCTCACGAAGATCCGCGACGGCAACCTGATCGGCAATTTTTCGCTGGCGATCCCGCTGGACGACCTTTTCACCAAGAAACAGGGCCGCCGCAAACTGGAGTCCTACACGTACGACGAACTGCGCTCCGAACTGTCCGCCAAACGCCGACAACTCGCGGCCAACCGCGACACGCTCAAGGCCACCCGCGACGAAGACCTCCGCAAGACCACGCGCGCCGAGGCCGCGCAAGTCACGGCGCTCGGCACCGAACTCAACAAGCGTTTCTCCTTCTCGCTGGCCTGCGTGACTTTCGCGCTCATCGGCATCCCGCTGGGCATCACCGCGCAACGGCAGGAGACCACCGCCGGCTTCGCGTTGAGCCTGTTGGTGGCGCTGGCTTATTTCGTGATCATCATCGTGGTCAACGCATTCCGCGAAAACGCGCACGTCCACCCCGAACTGCTGATCTGGTTGCCGAACCTGATCTTCCTACTACTCGGCGGGATTTTGTTCTACCGGGTCAACCGGCGCTAAGTCTCAGACCGTCGTCCTGCCGGTGGCGCTCAGGAAGGGTTGAAGACCCTTCATCAGTTTGTCGAACAACGCAAAATCGACCTGCTGCTGACCGTCGCTGAGCGCCTCGGCGGGGTTCGGATGAACCTCGATGATCAGTCCGTCCGCGCCGACGGCCACGGCCCCCGCGCAGAGCGTCGGCACGAGGTCGGCCCGCCCGCAGCCCTGGCTCGGATCGACGATCACCGGCAGGTGGCTCTCGCGCTTGACGGCGGCGACAGCCGCGAGATCGAGGGTGTTGCGCGTGTACGTCTCGAATGTGCGGATGCCGCGCTCGCAGAGGATGACGTTCGGATTCCCGCTGCTGAGAATGTACTCGGCCCCCAGCAGCCATTCCTCGATGCGCTGGCTCAACCCGCGCTTGAGCAGGATCGGCTTGCCCGTGCGCGCGGCGGCGACGAGCAGGCGGAAATTCTGGGCGTTGCGCGCGCCGATCTGGATGATGTCGGCGGTCTCCGCGACGGCGTCGGTGTCGTGCTCGCTGAGCAATTCGGTGACGATTTTCAATCCGGTCTCCTGTTTGGCGATCCGCAATAGGCGCAGTCCCTCCTTGCCGAGACCCTGGAACTCGTAAGGCGAGGTGCGGGGCTTGAACGCGCCGCCGCGCAGGAAGGTCGCCCCGGCGGCCTTGACGGCGCACGCGGTGGCGAGAAGTCCTTCTTCGCTTTCCACCGAGCACGGCCCGGCCATGATTGCGAACCCGCTGCCGCCGACCGGCGCGCCGTCGGCGTAAACCACCGTGGACTCGGGCCGGCTTTCGCGGCTGGCGAGCTTGTAGCGTTTTTGCACCGGCAGGACGCGTTCGACCTGCGGCAGCGCGTTGAGGCTTTCCAGCGTGTGGTGGGTCGTCTCGTCGCCGATGGCTGCGACGACGGTATGCCGCTCGCCGGAGATGGGGTGGGCGGTGTACCCGAGTTTTTCGACCTCGGCGATCACCTCGGCGATCTGGGCCTCGGGCGCGTGCGGCTTGATGACGACGATCATGCGATATGGTCCGCGCGGACGGCAACGAGCGCGTCCGGGGATCGGGACGCTACACGAAGCGGCGGGCTCGATCAATCGCCGCCGTCGGTTTGCAGCGGCTCCGGGTTCGGGCTGGGCCGACGCGGCGCGGCCTGGGAGGTTCCATCGGGATCGAACGGCGCCGGCTGCCGGACGCGCCGGGCAGGGGTCGGCTGCGCGAGGAAGGGCTCGGGCCCTCGCGCGGTCGGCGAAGGGCCGGCGGACGGGCTGGGAAAATGGACCGGCGCGTTGCCGCTCGGGATCGGCGTGGTGCGGCGCGGGGTGGAGCTCGGAGAATGGCGGTTCTTCGCGCTGGCGGAGGGCGATGTCTCCGCCGAGGGCACGAGGGTCGGTGGGATCATGTGGATTTCATCGACGGCGGTGAGCTGGTCGGTATCCAGATGCAGGGTGTGACGGACCTCCGGCCAGTTGCGGTAATGCGCGACGAGTTGGTGGTCGCCCGGCGTGAGGCTGACTTCTAGCGGCGGCGTGCCGAGGAGTTTGCCGGCCATGCTAATCTCGGCCCCGCCCGTTTTGTTCTCGACGCGCACTTTGACCAAGATTTCGCGCGGCGCGGGCGTCGGCGACAGCGGCGGCGGAGTGGTGGCGATCGCTTCCACCGGCGTCGGCGCAGCCGCGACCGGGGCGGCGGTCGGAGTTCCCCGACGCACCGGCGAATCGTTGGGCGTAGCACGAGCGGAGGGAGAATTCTTTGGGCTGGACACCGTCGGGCTGGTCGAGGGCTTCGGCGTCGCCGCCTGCTCGCGTGGCCGCGGGGAAGGGGTTTTCGGCCTCGTCGGGTGGCGCGTGATCACCGCGAATAAAATGACCGCGCCGACCAGGACCAGCACGCCTGCTACGATCACCACGGCCAACCACGCGCCGTAGCGCCCGCCGTTCGACACGAGTGCCAGCCGCTCGGAGACGCTCGTTCGCGAGGCGAACGGTTCCCGGTCCTCATCGTCTTCCGACGGGCCGTGGGAGCCGTCCGCGCCGTCTTGGAAACCGGACGCGACCGCCGGGCGCGCGGTTGGCCGTACGCCCCGCGCGCCGTTGGACGCCGGCGGCGTCGGACTCGGGGACGCCGCGACGCTCGCGGAACGCTCGGGAAGCTCATCGGGCGACAAAACCTTGCCGCCCGTCGCGGTCGCCAGCGCGACATAAAACTCGCGGCACGTTTCGTCGGAGGAAGGCTCTTCCGCCAACGTACCTTGGAGGACAGCGTTGGCTTGTTCACTCAGAACACGCAGCGAAACGTACTTGGTCGGTTTGTCCGAACCGGCCTCAACGACCGCCGACGCGCCGCCCAAAATTTCGTACACGGTGCGCGCCAGCGCACGGCGGTAATTCGCGACGAACAATTCTGCGGGGCCATCGAGGCGGAGGTCGCGGTCCACCGCAGGCGTCGCCCCGGGCAGGTGGGTTAGATCACCCCCCCAGGTCGAGGTTTCCAAACCGCCGGGGTTCGCCCCGAGGGGATTCGCTTTGAGAACCCAGCGCGGCCATTCCGCGAGCGGCTTGGACATGAGCGCGCGGACCGCCTCGTCGCCGCCCACCGCCGCGTTGAGCGACGGAAAATGGACGTGAAGTTGGTGCAACGACAGGTCGAGACGTTCCAGCTTGCATCCGGCCGCGTGGTCCACCGCCGACGCCGCCTGCGCGAGGATTTGCAACGTCTCGGCGAGCGGCAGCGCGCCGCCACGCACGGCGAGGAGGTCCAAAAGGGTGAAGCCGCGCAGCCATTCCTCGACCAGAAAATCCACCGAACGCGAATTCAACCGCTCGAACGCGTGGAGGCGGATCAGGTTGGCGTGCGGCGCGGCCTGGATCGACTGAAACTCTCCTTCCAGGGCGTCGCGCCGCGCCGGATCGGCGGTCATCTCCGGACGAAAAATCTTCAGCGCGCGAGTTTCGTCGCGGGCCGCGCGGTCGGTGATTTCGTAGACCTGCCCGCTGTTGCCCTCGCCGACGAGACGCAACAACTCGTAGCGGCCTTTGAGGATCATCCCCGCCCCGAGTTCGCGGGGGGCTGCGCCGGGTCGCGCCGGCTCAGCGGGAGGATTTGCTTCCGGCGGTCGCCCGGTGGGCCGGGGGACGACGGAAGAAGACGCAAGGTCGCGTGAACCATCCGGCGCGGCCAAACGCTCGCGGCAGGTGTCGATCTCCTGACGCAACTCCACGGCCGTCTGCGGACGCCGCGCGGGGTTTTTCTCCAGCATGCGCGCAAGCAAGTTGCGCACAGGCGCGGGCACGCCGGCGGGCAGGTGGTCCCACGGCGGCGGCTTAGTGGCGTGCTGCTGGAAGATGGAGGCGACCGTGCCGCTGAACGGCGGCTTGCCCGCGAGCAGGAACCACGCGGTCACGCCGAGGCTGTAGATGTCCGAGCGCGCGTCGGCCGGTTTTTCCGCCATCTGTTCCGGGCTGGAATAGACCGGCGTGCCGACGAAGCCGTTCGCGGTCAGGTTGCCCGGTTCGTCGTCGACGGCCGCGGCCCGGGCGAGCCCGAAGTCGATCAGCTTGACCACGCGATGGTCGTCGTCGTCCTCGTGCACGACCATCAGGTTGCCCGGCTTGATGTCGCGGTGGATGACCCCCTGACGCGCCGCCGCCGCCAGCGCGCGTGCCACCTGCAGCATCACGAGCAACGCCGCGTCCGGCGAAAGCGGGCCCTGTCGGCGCACGAGAGCGTCGAGGGTCTCGCCGTCGATGAACTCCATCGCGTAAAAAAACCGGTCGCCGTCGCTGCCGAGGTGATACACGCTGGCGATGTTGCGGTGGCGCAACCGCGCGGCGGCGCGCGCCTCGCGGATGAACCGCTCCCGCGCATGCGCGTGGTGGATCAACGCTGGGTTGACCACCTTCAGCGCGACCTCGCAACGCAGGTTCACGTCGAACGCCTTGTACGTGACGCCCATCGTCCCCCGGCCCAGTTCCCACGGCGAGCCGTCGGGACGCTTCAGCAGTTTGTAATGCTGATAACGGCTCGCGGTGCCCGTGGTGCTGGTCAGGTCCATTTCGATGCTGTCGCCAGTGTAGTTGGGGCTCGTCCGCTTGAAAACAACAATCCCTGGTGGTGCGCGCGGTTTCGGGGTGGTGCGGTCCCCACCAATGGACGCCGCGACGCCGACCTTGTTCGATCTTTTGCATCACCGGGGGTCGTTGCGCCGGGCGGTTTCGTGCTAGGGTGTGGGCTTTCGCGCCATGGAAATGGAACCCGCTGCCCGCGCTGTCGCCGCCCGTTTGCAAAGGGCCGGGTTCACCGCGTACTTCGCCGGCGGGTGCGTGCGCGACGCCCTGCGCGGCGTGACGCCGAAGGATTACGATATCGCTACCGACGCGCGTCCCGAGCAGGTGCAGGCGTTGTTTCCGCGTCACATTGCCATCGGCGCGCACTTCGGCGTCATCGCCGTGCGCGAGAGCGGCTGGCAGTTCGAGGTCGCCAGCTTCCGCGCCGACGGCGTTTACATCGACGGACGGCGGCCGGTGGACGTGAGTTTCACGACGCCGCAGGGCGACGCGGAACGGCGTGATTTCACGATCAACGGGATGTTTTACGATCCCGTGGCCGAACGGGTGATCGACTACGTGGGCGGTCAGGCGGACCTGGCGGCGGGTCGGTTGCGGGCGATTGGCGACGCCGACGCAAGGTTCCGCGAGGATCGGCTGCGTTTGCTGCGCGCGGTGAGGTTCGCGTCGCTGCTCGGATTTGAAGTCGAGCCGGAAACATGGGCGGCGGTGCGCGCGCATGCGGCGGAGATCGGGGCCGTCAGCGCCGAGCGCATCCGCGACGAACTCGTCAAAATCTTCCGCGCGCCGAGCCGGGTGCGCGGGTTCGATCTGCTGGACGCCGGTGGGCTGCTGCGTGTCGTCCTGCCCGAACTCGACGCCTGCAAGGGCTGCGAACAACCGCCGCAATTCCACCCGGAAGGCGACGTGTTCGTCCACACCCGGCTGATGCTCTCGTTGCTGCCGGATGAGGTGAGCACGCCGCTGGTTTTCAGCGTGCTTTTGCACGACATCGGCAAGCCGCCGACGGCCAGGGTCGATGTCGACGGGCGCATCCGTTTCAACGGTCACGAACACGTCGGGGCCGAGATGACGCTCAAAGTCATGGAACGCCTGCGGTTTTCGCGCGCGGAAATCGATGCCACCGTGGAAGCCGTGCGGATGCACATGGCGTTCAAGGACGTGCCGAACATGCGCGTGGCCAAGCTCAAGCGGTTCATGGCGCGGCCCGGGTTCGAGGACGAGATGGAACTCCACCGTGTCGATTGCTTGGGCAGCCACGGGTTCATCGATAACCACATTTTCCTGCGGGCGAAACAGGAGGAGTTCGCGCACGAGCCGCTGATTCCCAAGCCGTTTTTCAACGGCCACGATCTCCTTTCGCTCGGGCTCACGCCGGGGCCGCAGATCGGCGCGATCCTCGAAGCCGCGCAGACCCGCCAGCTCGAAGGGGCATTCGCGGACCGCGAGGAGGCATTGCGCTGGGTGAAGGCGGAATACTTCCAGCCTGCCGCCGGCGCGGAAAAGCCTTAGGCGTCCTCGCCGCCGGCCGGCGACCATTTCTTGCCCGCGCGCGTTCCGAAGATCGCGCTGCCGACACGCACCAGGGTCGCGCCCTCCTCGATGGCCACGGAATAGTCGCCGCTCATGCCCATCGAAAGCTGCGGCAGACCGACGCCCGCATCGCGTTCGAGCCGGTCGCGGAGTTCACGAAGTTCGCGGAAATAAGGGCGGGAATTTTCCGGCTCGGGGGCCAGCGGTGCCATCGCCATCAGTCCGACGATTTCGAGGCGGTCGAGGGCGATGACCTCGTCGATCTGCGCCTGCAATTTGTCGGGCGCGAAACCGAATTTACTGGCTTCCCCGGCGACGTTGACTTCGAGCAGCACTTTTGGCCGATGGCCCTCCTCCCCGGCGATGCGCTGGAACTGCTGGGCGATCTCCAGCGAATCGACGCTGTGGAACAACTCGAACAAAGGCAGCGCCGCCCGGATTTTGTTCTTTTGCAGATGGCCGATGAAATGCCACCGCAGCCGGCCGGGCAGCAGCGGGATTTTCGCTTTCGCCTCCTGCACCCGGCTCTCCCCGAAAAGCGCATGTCCCGCCTCGGCCACGCGCCGGATCGCGTCGAGGTCGTGCGTTTTGGAAACCGCAACCAGTTCGATATCGTCCGCCGTCCGGCCTGAACGCGCGGCGGCGGCAGCCACATTTTCCAAAACGGCGGCCAGGCGCTCCTCGGGAGTATCCATTAGTTCAATTCAAGCGACTTGACGGCTACGATTAGTTTTCCTTATCCTGCTCCGGCATCATGCAAATCGAAACATTCCGGGTGTTTTGCGACTTGGTGGAGACCGCCAGTTTCTCGCGCGCGGCGTCCCTGAACTCGATCACGCAAAGCGCGGTCAGTCAACAAATCCGCGCCCTCGAACGGCACTTCCATGTCAGTTTGATCGAACGCGGAAAAAAGAATTTCTCCGTCACTCAGGAAGGCCGGGCCTTCCTGCAAGCCAGCAAGGAAATCCTGCACACCTTCGAGAATCTCGGCAACCGCATCCGCGAGTTGCAAAACGTCGTCGCGGGCGAACTCCGCATCGCCACGATCTACAGCATCGGTCTGCACGAGCTGCCGCCGTTCCTGAAGAAGTTTCGCATGCTATATCCTGACGTAGACGTGAAGGTCGATTACCGCCGCTCGGCACAGGTTTACACCGAGGTGCTGGAAGGGCACGCCGACCTCGGCTTGGTCGCGTTTCCGGCGAAGCGGACCGGTTTGGTCATCGAGGATTTCTGGCGCGACAAGCTCGTGCTCATCTGCCACCCCGATCACCCCTTGGCGGAACGCAAACGCGTGCGCCTGCGCGATCTGGAAGGGGAGAAATTCATCTCGTTCGAGCCCGACCTGCCCACGCGCAAGGTCATCGACCGACTCCTGCGCGAGCAGGGGGTGAAAATCGAGCACGCCATGGAGTTCGACAACATCGAGACCGTCAAGCGCGCCGTGGAGATCGAGAACGGCATCTCGCTCGTGCCGCAGACCAGCGTCGCCGACGAATCGCGCACCGGCAGCCTCGTCGCCATCGAGGTCGAGAGCTTCGACATGTGGCGGCCCCTGGGCGTGATGTTCCGGCGGCACCGGGCGATCTCGCCGGCCCAACAGCAGTTCGTTGCGCTGCTCAAGGAGCCGCGCTGGCTGGCGACCGACGGATTGAAGAACGACGACCCCGCCTGAAACGGGCGTTGCCGAATACCGCCGGGTACGGCAGGGTGGGCGTTCGCGCCGTGGAAGTCGCCGCGTGAGGGTCCGCCGCTCATTCGCCCAATGCTCAACTACATCTGGCTGGCGCTCATCGTTTGCTCGGTGCTGCTCGGTGGATGGAACAACCGTCTCAACGAGGTCACGGCCGGGGCGTTCGACGGCGCGCGCACGGCGGTGATGACCGTCGCCTTGCCGCTGGTCGGGGCGATGTGCATCTGGCTGGGCATCATGCGGCTGGCGGAACGCTCCGGCCTCGTGCAGGCGCTCGCCCGGGCGTTGCGCCCGGTGCTGCGCCGGCTTTTTCCCGACGTGCCGGCCGACCACCCGGCGATGGGGTCGATGGTGATG
>CALMVM010000394.1 GCA_937873255.1 uncultured Verrucomicrobiota bacterium
TCTGATTACTTGCCGCACTATTTGTTTTGGGTAGGAAAAGTCGCGCCCCAAACTCCCTCCTTGTCCCCCACCCGAATCTATGAACGTCCACGAAAGTCGCGCCCCAAACTCCCTCCCGTACACAGATTCTTTTTGTACATGCTTTACACCTCCGGCGTTTTCCTTGAGTGGGCGCTCTCCCTGTAACCCTTCGCCTTCTGGTTCCCCACGATGATCTCGTCCACCACGCCCCTCGCCGGGTAGAGGATCCAGATCGCGCCGATCACCGGCGGGAACCCGCGCCTCGGCTTTTCGCCCCGGACGAGCTTTTCGTCGTAGGGCTTCGTCCAATCCAAGACGTTTTTTCTGCCCAATTCCTTGAGAGCCTTGCGCACCGCGTTCATGCTGTCGCGCACGCGTTTCTCCACGGTGATCCCACTCTCCCGTAAAATGGTTTCCAGCGATAGAGTGTAACCGGCGCCCGTGATCGCCCCGTTTTTTACCGCCTGCCGGTAATTGTGCGAAAGTCGCTCGTAAATCCAACGGGCGAGAGGAGAGTCCAGCGCCATCAATTTTCCGTAATTGATGGCGCGGAAGGTTCTTTCGAGGATGGACCGAGTGACCAGAGGATTGAACACCACGTAGCGGTGGGATTTCTCTCCCTCTTTGTCCTCGGCCTTCAAATCCTCGTCGTAGGCGGAGTAAAGCATGAACAGGCCACTCGACATCAACGCCCGGTTGGAATCTCCGTCCCGCCGCAGATCGTAGGACGCCAGCCGCGAAACGAGGAGGGCTTCGTCCAACTCAGCGATGGGAAATTCGTGACCACTGGCTCTCAGGTGTTTGCGCAACTGCGAGAGCGTGAACACGGCGCTGATGATCAGGTTTCCGTCCTTGTCCGCGCTGGTTCGCAGCGCCACGTGCTGCTGGACGGCCAAATGAAGAATGGCTCGGAACACCAACTCCTCACGCACACCGGGATACATGCCCACGTCGCCCTCGCCCTTCTCGATGATGGCCGGCGCGATGCGTAGCGTGTACTCGACTTGGCGAAACGAGAACGAACGCCGCAAGGTTTCGACCTGGGTGGTCACCTTGGCGTGCCGATCCAGCAGGTATTTGGGCATCGCGTCGAAAATTTCGTGCGTGTGCGTCTGACTCGGCGAATCCACGAACCAGCCTTCGAACAGCGCCAACTGGGTTCCCCCTTCCGGATGGCCGATGGCCAGTGCGGTACGTTCGACCTGCGGCTCGTGCTTCTTTCTTGGCATTGTGTTACACTGTTATTATGTTGAAGTGTTGTTGTATTACTCAAATATCATAGTATTAATTTAAACAGTCGCAAATTGTTTTCAATGAGATACTTATGAGGATAATACCCTGTTACAATATTATTATGCCCGGCTGACGGTTTGCCGCCGCCGCTGGTCGTCCGTCAGCATGGCACGGTAGGCAACCACCAACACCGAGGCATCCACGGAGACTTGGCGCAACGCCACCCGGACCGCTTCAGAGTCCGAAACGCGCTTGATCCCGCTGTCCTCCAACACGCGCCGTATTTCTTTCATTCGCGCCACGTCAGCCGGATAAAGAGACATGGTGGATGTGGTTCGCCTGAGACTGGCTTCGGTTCTTTTGGCTCGACCATCGGCCAGGAGGAGCGACGCGGGCGCGGGTAGGACCGGTTTGGAGATGAGTTTTTGGCTGCGGAGTCGCGTGAGGGCGTCGGCTTTCATATAATAATATTGCGTTAGTGTAACACAGTAACAATGGCCAAAGCAACCCGGCCGACTTCCTCGCGCGCTTCCTGGGTCAGCGCCTTCCAGCCTGCGAGTACGGCGTGTTGATACGATTCACGCAATTGAAGGTACGTCTTGAGCATGGGTAGTCCAATTTCCTTGGCGGTTTGGTCGAGTCCCCGCGCTAAAATTGTCTTTTCCCGCACGTTGGTAAACAGGAGTCGCGTCTTGTTCGCCGCACGCAGGTTGGTAATCAGGCGTGCGGTGTCCTGCGAGGTGAAAAGATCGCAGGGTGAAGGGCGCGAAACTACGATCACGGTGTCGGCCTCCCGAATCGCGGTGCTCACCGTCGCGGAATCGAGCCGCGGCGGGGTGTCCAGCAATTGGATCGGTGCTCCCGCGTCCAGAAGCTCGGGGCTGTCCGCCAGCCAGCGGGTGGCGGTTTGCTGCGGATCAAGGTCGCGGACCGCCGCAGCGTGTCCAGCTTCCCGCAACGCCATGGCCACCAAGATGGCCGTCGTGGTCTTGCCGGCTCCCCCCTTGCCGTTAACGAAGGAAATTATCATAATGTTAGTGTATTACACTGTTTCAGTGTTTGATTGTGACCGTAACATGATGTGGCGTTGCGGTGGCAACCAATTTCCAGCGGAGGTGAAATCAAAAATTCGATGACAGAAGAGAGGGTAGATGCCTGCTGCGCGTCTTTAAACAAAGAGAGAAGGCCGTGCCGATGGAAGGGCCTGAATGTCAGATGAACGTCCATGGCGGGGGGCAGTTACTCGGTCCCTTCCGCTGGCTACCTCTTCAAAGCCACCGGCTCTGCCGGTGGCTGCTTACTGCGTCTCCGCCGCTCGGTGTGCCTGTGCCTTCGCGAGACCCATTTGCGCCTCACGATCATCGGGCTGCAAACGGAGGGCAGTCTGGAATTCCCTGACCGCCTCGTCCAACTGCCCTCCGGTTTCGGCGAATCTGCCGAGATTGTCGTAGGCGGCCCAGCAGTGTGGGTCCTTGTCCAGCGCGTCGCGCCAGAGCGTTTTCTGGCTCTGGTAGGCCCGCGTCCGCTGCCAACTCGCCACTCCCAGAACCAGCAACAGCCCGGCACCCACGAGGGACATTGGTACGTGAAGGGAGCTCCGGTGCAGAAATGCCACGCCTGCCCCGGCGAGGGCCAACGGTGCCATGCTTGCCAGATAAAAAAGATGGTCCGCCACGAAGGATAAACGGAAATAACCGATTTCCACCACGCCCGACACCGGCAGCAACGCCACCAGAAAGCATCCAAAAGCCAGCAGTCCGGCTCGCGCCGAGACCAGGCGGCGCGAGAGCCACAATGCCATCCCGGCAATTACCACCAGCAGCAAAGGCACAAAGGCAAACGGCTGACCGGCGTCGATTTTCCAACTCGGGTAGACAGTCATCAACGGATGCGGCCACAGCAGCTTGCCCAAATAAAACCACACGATATCACCGGCCGTGGCGAGGCGTTGCGGTCCGCTGCGGCCCCACGCCGCGTCGTTGCCCACCGCCGTCTGGTCCCACAACTACGTCCAGACCGAGAGGAGAACTGCTGCCAAAGAAAAGAGAAAAATCGGCGCGATGCCCCACAAGCGCCGCCAGTGCCAACCCCATCCACCCACCAGGCCAGCAAGCAGAGAATGGCGGGCAGCACCATCGTTGAGGTTTTGCTGGCCATGGCCAAACCTGCGCATAGTAGCGTCAGTGTGTAATCGGCACACGCTGTGCCAACACGTTCTCCGGTTTGCGCGCGGTCTGGCCGCGACAGGAAAAACAGGATCGCCAGCAGGTAGAACACGCCGGAGAGCGTGTTTTTCATCTCGCTGATCCACGTCACGGACTCCACCTGTACGGGATGCAAGGCCCAAAGCACCGCGCCCTGCTCCGGCTATTTTCAAGGTCAACCTGCGGTGCTGCTGCTTTTGCCTGACAAGGGGGTAGAAGGTTCACAGGCCGTCGTTACGAAAGCGGGTTTGTTTAGCGTCGATTGATTTTCGGCATCCACGTTCGCCGTCATTTATAAACAAACCCACCGCTGCCGCGCTTCTCCGTCAACTTGCCTCTAGCAGTTCTGGCTCGAACTGGTGACACGGTTGGCCTCTTACCAGATCGCCGATGTTCCTGGGCCGAGTTGTTCTTGCAATACTTGGTCCAAACGCTGGGACAATCCGAAGCTGCCGGAGAGCACCGCATGTGGCAGCACGAGTTTGGGGATTTCCCCGGCTTCTAGCGTCTGGTAAATTTTGCCCGCATGATGCAACGCCTGGTCAACCTCCGAGGCGGCCAGAATTCGCCGGAAAGCGTCGGCACCCACGAGTAGTTCGGCCTGCCGACGCGCCTCGTCGATGGGCGGCGGCTGCGAGCCGCCGGCCATCAGCCAAGCATCGTAGGTGGCAAACTTCTCCGGAGCCGCCTTCCACACCGCCAAAGCGTAGCGTGCGTACAAGCAGGCGTTGGCGTGCTCTGGACGCAGCCGCTCCACCGCCGGGTTACAGGCGGGATCCAAGGGGGTAGGCACAAGCACGAGAGCACATTCGGGACTGCGGCGGGCCACTGCGGCGATCAGCAGCGCGTGGCTAGTCCGGCACGCCTCGCAGGTGTAGTCAAAGAGCACGGCCACGACATGCGTCGGCGCGGACGAACCCGCGAGCACCGGGTAGGCTGTCGCGTCCAGATGTACCCGGCCATCGACCAGCACGAAGTCACGAGCAGGAAGAGCCACGGACTGGATGCTGGCAGGCAATGCGGTGGGGCCAATCGGAGCAGAAATAGATGGCTTGACGGAGGGCAGCACGAATTGTCCGCCCACTATCAGTGTCAGCACACCAGCCGCCACCGCCACCGGCAAACTCCACCACCGGCGTCCCCCTGCCGGAATGTTCTCGGCTGCCAACCGCAGGACCAGCAGACCGCCTAGGCTCGCGCACAAATGCGTAGCCAGACAAAAAGGGCAGTAGCGCCCCAGCAAGAGGGCTTGCACCGCCACAAACCACCCCGCCGCCCCCAAGGCAACGAGACTGAGCATGGCCAGCCCCACCCACACCGCTTGCTCGCGGCGGAAGTGCCGGGCAGCACGCAACGATGCGAGCACGCACAGGCCGCCTAGCACCGTGAGGTAAAGCGCCGCAGCGGGCAAAATGACCGGCACGGGTCCCCAGTAAGCCCAGTGCGTGCTGGTGACCGTCCCGCAATCCGCCTTGCCACCGCAACCGACGACCGGCGGCCGACCCACCAGCGTGTGCCACGCGAGCAAGGAGGCCAAACCCAGCGCCGCCGCAAAACACAGGGTCGCCGCGCTGAGGGTCCGGGTAGAAGGCCGCGGTGCAGAAAGAAGCCGTCGATCCATGTCTTGCTCTAAGCTCGTCACGGTTCGTCGGCAAGCGGTGGTCCGTAACCGTTGCCGTCCCGCAGCGGGACAACCAAAAAGCGATGATTATACCAGCGAAAGATCTGCAACAAATTTGAGATGTTCGGGACAAACGCTCTCTCGTCAGGGTTTTTTACTTAAATTGCTTTCGTGCGTATATTTACATGAATAATTTTTTCAGAACTAGGCTGAACCCCCAAAAATTATCTTCCCCTTTTAGGGTACAACTGCTGATATAAATCGGTCGCTCCGACACGGCTCGTATGTCTACCCCCCCTTCTCCGGCGTCTCCCTCCTCCCAAGCCCGCTGGTTTTTGCCGGTGCTGGCTCTACTGACAGTGCTGGGCATCGTTGCAGCCGGCGCGTGGCTCGGGCGTGAGGAGACACCCACCGTCAAGACGACACCTGGAACGTCTGCGCAGCCAGGACAGCCATCGCAGGCAGACCGCTCCCAAATCGCCACCATGCCAGCTCCCACAAACACGCCTGCCATGCAGGTGGATGCACCCGCCGCCCGTCCGACGGTCGCTCCCGTGCCGATGGTGGCCGCGCAGAACGGCGGCCTCCCAGAGCCTGCCGCTTCACCGGGCGCACCGGTCTCTCCTGCCGCTGGCGCGGAAGCCCTGACCGATCCGCTGTCCGCCGAGCAGGCGCTGGCTCCGGGTGAACCG
>CALMVM010000395.1:0-242 GCA_937873255.1 uncultured Verrucomicrobiota bacterium
CTGCTGGATCTTGAATACGCGCGAGGGCGGACGGAGGTCGCGCGGCGCGGTGAAGCCGTTGAAACGCGTATGGTGCAGCAGATAATAGCCACCGAAATGCAGCGCGGCGGTCAACAGCAGCGCCGGGATGAACCAGCGTTCGACCGGTCCGAGCCGGGGCGCGGCGTAGCGGCGGGAATAACGGGGAACGGCGGCCATGGAACTATCAGACGGCTATCGCCCCGGAAACGTTCACCCCTTCA
>CALMVM010000395.1:252-1699 GCA_937873255.1 uncultured Verrucomicrobiota bacterium
GGCTGAGGATGTGCGTCTTCAACTCTGCCATCGGCAGCGTCTTGATCTGGTCGATGGTCACCGCGCGCTTGAGGTCGAAGCGGCCCGACTTCGTGCGGCGCAACTCGGACAGATGCGCGCCGACGCCGAGTTCCGCGCCGATGTCGTGCGCGTACGTCCGCACGTAGAAGCCTTTCGTGCACACCACGCGGAAATCCACCTCGGGAATCCGTACGTCCGTGATCTCGTGCGCGAAGACATGCACGAAACGCGGCTCGCGTTCCACGGTCTTGCCCTGGCGCGCGAGTTTGTAGAGCGGCACGCCGCCCTGCTTGATCGCGCTGACCATCGGCGGGGTTTGGTAGAAATCGCCGTGGAACTTCTGGAACGCCGCGTCGATGCGCGCGCGGTCGATGTCCGGCGGCACGGGCCAACTCTCGATGATGTCGCCGTCGCGGTCCTGGCTGGTCGTGGTGGTGCCGAGGGTCATCGTGCCGACGTATTCCTTGTCCTCGGCCATGAGGAGTTCGGAAATCTTCGTGCCGCGACCGATGACGACGATGAGCAGGCCGGTGGCGAGCGGGTCGAGCGTGCCGCAATGGCCGACGCGTTTGGTGTCGAGGGCGCGGCGCACGATGGCGACCACGTCGTGCGAGGTCATGCCGGGGGATTTATCCACCAGCAGCACGCCGTCGGGGCCGTATTGGGACTGCATCATACTTAGAGAAGGGGCTACTGCGTTTCGAGGGCCGCCAATCTCCGCGCGAAACCGGATTTTGCAACCCGTAACGCCGTGGGGCGGTTCTACGGTTTGGCGATGGGGAAACCGCCCGCGACGACTTCCTCGTGCAAGTGCGCCAGCACACGGGCCTCCACCTCGGCTAATTCGCCGCGCATCCGCGCGCCGGCTGCTAGTTTGTGCCCGCCGCCGCCGTAGCGTCCGCACATCGCGCTCACGTCGAACTGCTGTGTTTTGGAACGCATGCTGATGCGCACCAGCCCGCCGGGCAGTTCCTCGAAAAACACGGCGATGAGCACCGTGTCGATGCCGCGTAGATGGTCGATGAGGCCCTCATTATCCTCGGGCAGCACGCCGAGCGTATTTGCCGTGTGCATCGACAGCGTGAAGCTGGCCACGCGGCGTTCGGCGGTGAGCTTGAGGGAGTTCAGCAGCGCTCGAAGGAGTTCCAACCGGCGCAGAGGGTAGCTGTCGTAGAGTTCGCGCGAGATTTCGCCGACGGGCACGCCGAGGCGGACCAACGCCGCGCCGATCTCGTACGTGCGCGCACTGGTCTGCGGGTACTGGAAGGAACCCGTGTCGGTCGAGATCGCCGCGAAGAGGTTCGTGGCGATGTCGCGGTCGAGCGGCAGATCGTTGCCGGCGAGCAGCTCGTATAAAATCTGGCCGGTGGCGGGCGCGTCGGCGTCGATGTGCACGAGGTCGCCGTAGCCGGGGTTACTGACGTGG
>CALMVM010000395.1:1709-4682 GCA_937873255.1 uncultured Verrucomicrobiota bacterium
ATGTTGATCGTCAGCGCGGTCTTGCCGATGGACTTCAGCGGCGTGCCCAGACGCGCGTGGGCGGCGGTGTCGAGCGCCACGAGCACGTCGAAATCCCAGGTCTCGGCGGAAGGGCGGCTGACGAGTTCGCTGCCGGGCAGGAAACGCAGCTTGTCGAGCATGCCGTCCTCGTTCCAGAGTGTCACGTCCTTGCCGAGCGCGCGCAGGCTCAGGCCGAGGGCAATGGTGCAGCCGAGCGCGTCGCCGTCGGGCCGCAGGTGGCTGACGACCACGAAACGTTGGTGCGCCCGCAAGGCGTCGGCGATCTGCGCGAGGCTGGCGCGATTATTCGTCATCGTCGTCCTTTAAACGCGCGGCGTCCTGCGCGCGCCGGCCGCGCGGTTTGGTGGGATCGGCCTCCATCGCTTCGCGGCGGGGCTTTTCGACCTCCTTTTCGTCTTCCTCTTCCTCGAAACGGGCGAGTTCCTCGGAGTTGCCGATGGGTTCTTCCTCGTCCATGCGCGAGTCGTCCTCGATGGCGGGGACGATGTCGTCGATCTGGCGCATGATCTCCATGACCTTCGTGCCGCGTTCGATGGCCTCGTCCAAGTGGAAATGGAGCTGCGGGGTGAACTTGAGGATCACCCGTTTGGAAAGCTCGTGTTGGAGCAGCGGCCGGTTTTCGTGGAGTTTACCGATGGCGGCGCGCCGTTCCTTGTCGTCGCCGAGCACGCCGACGTGGACGTGGCAATGCTTGAAGTCCGCCGACAGATCGACGGCGTGGACCGTGACGAGCTTGGCGGAAAAGGTCAGTTCACGGGCGACGAGCGCGCCGAGTTCGCGCAGGATGAGTTCCTTGACGCGGGCGGGACGGTTCTTCATAGGAGATAGGGTCTAGGAGATAGGAGATAGGGGCAGAGAGCGGAAAGGGAAAAGGCAGAAGCAGACGGCCTCCGGTTTTCCGCCCTATCTCCTATCTCCCATCTCCTATTTCCGCGCTCGTTGCGAGCGCTGGTCAGAGCTTCTGCGCGATCTTCTCCAGGGTGTAGCACTCGATGATATCCTCGACCTGGTAGTCGCTGTAATCGCCGAGCTTGATGCCGCACTCCAACCCGGAGCGCACTTCCTTCACGTCGTCCTGGAAACGCCGCAGCGTCGCCAGCCCACCGTCGTACACCGACTGGCGCTTGCGCAGCACCCGCGCCCGCGCCGTCCGCGCGATGCGCCCGTCCGTGACGATGCAGCCCGCCACGTTGCCCTTGGTCAACTCGAACACCTGCTTGACCTCCGCGTGCCCGATAACCGTCTCGCGCGACTCCGGGTCGAGCAGGCCCGCCATGGACTCCTTCACCTGGTCGATCAACTCGTAGATGATCGAATACAGCTTCACTTCCACGCCCTCGCGCTTGGCGGCGACGAGCGCCACGTTTTCCAGTTTCGTGTTGAAGCCGATGACGATGGCGTTGGACGCGCTGGCAAGCTGCACGTCGCTCTCCGAGATCGGGCCGACGGCGGTGTGGACGAACTCCACCTCCGCCTTCTTGCTCTCGATCTGTTCGAGCGAGGTCGTGATGGCTTCCAGCGAGCCTTGCACGTCGGCTTTGACGATGAGGCGCAACATCTTGGGGCCGTCGCCGGTGCGGCTGAAGAGGCTTTCCAGGGTCGCACGCTGCGGCTTGGCCATCTTCTGGCTGCGGTCGATGGCGAGGCGCTCCTCGCTGAGCGTCTTGGCGTCCTTCTCGGAGCCCATGACCAGGAATTCGTCGCCCGCCGACGGCAGGCCGGAGAAACCCACCACCTTCACCGGCGTGGACGGTCCGGCGGACTTGATCGGCTTGCCGAGGTCATCGACCAGCGCCTTGACCTTGCCCGAGAAATTGCCGCAGATGAACGCGTCGCCGCTCTTGAGCGTGCCGCTCTGCACGATGACCGTCGCGGTCGGGCCGCGCCCGGCTTCGAGTTGCGCCTCGATGACCGTCCCGCGCGGGTCGGCCGTAGGCGAGGCCTTCAGGTCCATGAGTTCGGCCTGGAGGGTCATGAGTTCCAGCAAATGGTCAATGCCCGTGCCCTTGGTCGCGCTGACCGGACAACACGGGATCTCGCCGCCCCAATCGTCGGGCGTGAGGTTCTGCGCTTGGAGCTGGGTCTTGACGCGGTCGATGTTCGCGCCGGGAACGTCGATCTTATTGATGGCGACCATGATCGCCACCTTCGCCGCCTTCGCGTGGTTGATGGCCTCCTGCGTCTGCGGCATGATGCCGTCGTCCGCCGCGATGACGATAACGGCGATGTCCGTGACCTTCGCCCCACGCGCCCGCATCGCGGTGAACGCCGCGTGGCCGGGGGTGTCGAGGAACGTGATCTTGTGTCCGTTGTGATCGACGCTGTACGCGCCGATGTGCTGGGTGATGCCGCCGGCCTCGCCCTTGGCGACGCGCGACTTGCGGATCGCGTCCATGAGCGAGGTCTTGCCGTGGTCGACGTGACCCATGAAAGTGATGATCGGCGCGCGGGGCTTGAGTTCCTCCTCCGGGTTGACGATCTCCTTGGGCTTGGGGGCCTCGACGACGGCTTCGACCCTGTGGACGCCCGCGCCTTTTTCACGGCGTTCGACTTCCAGGGTGAAGCCGTGCTTCTTGCACAGGGCCAGCACCACGTCCTGTTCCAACACTTGGTTGGCGGACGGGAAGATGTTCATCTCGATCAGGTCCTTGTTGAGCTGGAAAGGCTTCAACCCGAGATGGCCGGCGAGTTCGCGCACGACGATGGGCGGCTTGATGTGCAGCACCTTGTCCGCGCCGGGCAGGGGAGTCTCGTCGTTGGCCGTCGGCGCGGCGGGCGCGGCGGCAGCGGCCGCCGCCGTGGCGGCCGGGGACGGATCGAGTGCCGCCAGGGGTGTCGAGGCCTCGGCGGCGGAGGTCTGCGGCGAGGTGGACTTGGGACGGCTGGAGATCAGGTCCACGACCGGGCGCGGCGCGGGCGGGGGGGGGCGCC
>CALMVM010000396.1 GCA_937873255.1 uncultured Verrucomicrobiota bacterium
TCCTACAAGCGGTCAACCGGCAACTGACGCATTATGCCTACCACGTGGGTCAGATCGTTTACATCGCCAAGCATTACGCTGGCCCTTCATGGAAGAGTCTGAGCATCCCGCTCGGCGCGTCGGCCAGGTTCAATCAGAATCCCGCCCGCTACGTCGCGCAGGCTTGAGCGCATGCGCCTATCCTTCATCGTGCAGGTGCCAGTAGACACTCCGGCAAACGCATCCGTGTTCGTGGCGGGTTCGCTGCCCAGCGTGGGAAGCTGGAAGGCCGATGGGTTGCAGCTGGCCCGCGCGGCTGACGGCACGTACTCCGGGAGCCTGGCGCTCGAAGCCGGGCAAACGCTTGAATACAAGTTGACCTGCGGCAGTTGGGACGCCGTGGAAAAAGCGGCGGACGGCAGCGACCGGGCCAACCGGGTGGCGCATGTCGGTGCAACCGCTGAACCGATCACGGCGACGGTGGAGCGTTGGGCAGGTTTACCTGTCAATGCGAACACGGTCGTTGGCACCCTGCAAATCGTGCAGGTGCCCGCTTCGGGTCCGCACGGCGCGCGCACGCTCCGCGTCTGGCTGCCCCAAGGTTACGACGAGGGCGATGGGCAGACGCGCTTTCCGGTGTTGTACCTGCAAGGACGGGCAAAACTGTTTTGACCGGGCGACCAGCGCCTACGGCAGCGAGTGGCGAGTCGACGAGACACTAACCAGGCTCATCGGTGACGGGTCGGTGCCGCCCTTGATCGTCGTCGGCATCGACAACGCGGGTGCCGACCGCACGCACGAGTACACGTTCGAAGTCGATCCGCGGGACGGCGGCGGCGACGGTACGGCCTACGCCGATCTGGTCCTGCAAGCCATCATGCCGTTCGTGGAACGGGAATATCGCGTGCAGACCGGTCCCGCGCACACTTTCATCGGCGGCTCGTCGCTCGGTGCGTTGGTTTCCCTAGAAATCGCGCGGCGGCATCCCGGCGTTTTCAGCGGCCTGCTCGTCATGTCGCCCGCGCTCTGGTGGGACAACCAGACGACCATCGAAGACGTGGCGCAGGACCCCGCTGGCCTCGTCGGTACGCGCGTGTGGATCGACATCGGCACGCACGAGGTGGTGCCGCTGGCCCCGCCCGGGTCAATGGACCCTCAGAACCAACTGGCGGTGGACGAAGCGCGCCGCCTGGACGCCGTGCTGCGCCGCGCTGGCATCGAGGAAAAGCTCACGGTCGATGAAGGGGCGCAGCACAACGAGATTGCCTGGGCAAAACGCTTCCCGGCGGCCGTCGTGTATCTGTTCGCCCGCTGATCATGGGTCACGTGGAGGCGTTCGGAGCCTGCAAACGTCAACGGAGGCCGGATGTGCCCCCTCGCTCCGCGTGATTTACAGCTTCTCCATTCCGAGCAATCGAAGCGTCGCCATGTCGGGGCCGCCCGGATAGAACTTCAGAAGCAGGCGGTGAAACACGGAGTCTGGGGCGGGCGACGCGACGGCAAAGAGCGTCGCGCATGACCGCAGCTTCAGGTCGTCGGGCGAGCCGAAGATTTCGGTGGCGTTGTGCCCCTCGTTGGCAACGGCGGCCTCCGCGCACGCCAATAACCTCGGGCCAAGAATCGGATGAGCGAGGAAAGCCCGTGCTTCCTCGGCGCTTTTGATCGCGTAACGCTGCGCCATGGAGCTAAAGCCCAGCCCGTCGATCTGCGGAAAGATGTACCACATCCAATGGGAACGTTTGCGCCCGCTCTTTATCTCCGCAAGAGCGTGCTCGTAATCGTCCCGCTGCGCCAGGACGAAGCGGT
>CALMVM010000397.1 GCA_937873255.1 uncultured Verrucomicrobiota bacterium
ATGCGAGGCCGTCAGCGCGATCCCGGCGTCGCATAACTCCTACGAGGACAATGGGATCAAGTTTTTTCGCTCCGACGGCTACAAGCTCGACGACGCCATCGAACGGCAGATCGAAGACCTCGTTTTCAGCGGCGACATCGAGAATATCCGCCCCACCGCCGGCAAGATCGGCCGTGCCCAGCGCATCGACGACGCGCTCGGGCGTTACGTGGAATTCGCCAAGGCCAGTTTCCCGCGCAAGCTGACGCTCGATAAATTACGCGTCGCCGTCGATGCCGCCAACGGCGCGGCCTACAAATCGACGCCGTGCATCCTGCGCGAACTCGGCGCGGACGTGCTGACCTTCCACAACACGCCCGACGGCACCAACATCAACCGCGACTGCGGCAGCACGTTCCCGCAGGAGATCCAACTCCTCGTCCGCCAGACCGGCGCGCAGGTGGGCATCACCCACGACGGCGACGCCGACCGCGTGCTGCTGTGCGACGAGAAAGGCGAACTCGTGGACGGCGACGAGATCATGGCGATTGCCGCGCGCGAGTTTTTGCGCCAAGGCCGACTCGCCTCCAACACGCTCGTCGCCACCGTGATGAGCAACTACGGTCTGGACGCCGCCGTCGAGGAAGCTGGCGGCCGGGTCGTGCGCACGCAGGTCGGGGACCGTTACGTGATCGAGGAAATGGTCAAGGGCGGCCTCAACGTCGGCGGCGAACAGAGCGGCCACATGATCTTCCGCGACTACACGACGACGGGCGACGGGATCATCACGGCGCTCCAGATTTTGCGCATCATCATGGATACGGGCAAGCCCTTGAGCGAACTCAAGCAATGCCTGTCCAAATATCCGCAGGCGCAACGTAACCTAAAGGTCGCGCGCAAGCCACCGCTGGACGAACTCGCGCCCGTCACGAAGCTCGTGCGCGAGGCGGAAAACGCGCTGGCCGGCAAGGGCCGCGTGCTGCTGCGTTATTCCGGGACGGAGCCGAAGGTGCGGCTGCTGATCGAAGGCCGCGACGCCGCGCTGATCGACCGGCACGCGAACGGGATCGCGGAGGCCCTGAGCGAAGCCATCGGGGCTTGACGGACTCCGGAGAGGTTCGCCCGTGGCGGAACGCCCTACCCCCGCCGCGCGTAGATGCGAACCTCGCGGGCGGTCTCGGTCATTTCCGTCAGATCTTTCAGCGTGGCTTCCTGGCGCTTGATCAAATCGTCATTGGCCGTCTGGAGCGCCTGGATCGCCGCCAACGGATCGGCCGGCGCGACCATTTGTGACTGCCCGCGCGGCGCGGGCAGCAGCAGGGCCAGGGCAGCGGCGGCGAAGAGAAACGAACGGTTGAGAAGTTTCATGGGGAGCGTCAGCGGGAAGATCGGTTTTCCTCGGATGATTCTCAGCGGTGGCCCGAACCGCCCCGGCCGCTGTAGATTTTGGCTTGGCGAAGTTCTTCCTTCAGCTGCGCGGTTTGGGCTTCAATTTTGGTCTGGTTCGCCGCAACCTGGTCCTGTTGCGTCTTGAGTTTGGCGAGCACGGCGTTCAGGGCGGCGTTGCTCGTGGTGGCGGCGGGTGCCTGCGAGCGGCTTTCCGGGGTGAGCAGCCAGCCCGCGCACACCGCGGTGGCAACGAGGACGGCGGTGACGCCAGTGCGGGATGAACGGGGCGAGGGAAGGAGCCGGATCATAAGGAAATTCGGGCGACAACGAGGAACGCAGCAAAAAACGTTCCAAAAAACGATTTTTTTGTTTTTTGTGCTTGCCACCTGAAGAAGTTTTCTTCAATTTGCGTGCATGGCCGGCCCCGGAATGCAGCAAACGCAGAACCTGTCGATGCAACAGGTGTTGGCGCCGCAGTTGCAGCAGAGTCTCGTGATCCTGCAGGCGCCGATGCTCGAATTGCGCAACATCGTCCAGCAGGAATTGCAGACCAATCCCGTCCTGGAAGAAGAAAACCCCGAAGCGCCCTCCGCCGAGGAGCAGGCGCAGCAAAACGACGATTTCAAAGAGGAGTTCGACCAACTCGCCAAGCTCGACGAGGAATGGCGCGAATACATGGCGCAAAACAGCGGCTACAACAGCCGTAGCGACGACGACGAGGAGCGCCGGCAGTTTTTCTTCGATTCCATTGCCAATCAGGAAACGCTCCAGCAGCATCTCATCGGCCAGATCAACGGCGCGGAACTCTCCCCCACCGACCGCCGCCTGGCCGAACTCATCATCGGCAACATCGACGACAACGGTTTCCTCCAGACCAGCCCCGAGGAGATGAACGCCAACACCGGCGTCGCCGTATCCGACCTCAAGCGCATCCTGGAGGTGATCCAGAGTTTTCACCCCGCCGGCGTCGGCGCGCTCGATCTGCGCGACTGCCTCCTGCTCCAACTCCGCAAACTGGGCAAGGAGGCCGGGCTCGAATACCAGATCATCAGCAAGCACCTCGACGAACTCGGCAAGAGGCGTTTCCCCGAGATCGCCCGGCGACTGGGCGTGACGGTCGATCAGGTGCAGCAGGCGGCGTATTCCATCGCCACGCTCGACCCGAAACCGGGCGCGATCTTCGCCCCCGACCCGAACAACTACGTCCTGCCCGACGTGAGCGTGGAGAAGATCGGCAACAAATACATGGTCATGCTCAACGGCGAGCAGATTCCCCACCTGCGCATCTCCAACACCTACAAGGATTTGATGGCGCAGAACGGCAGCGGCGGCGACGTGAAGGATTACATCCGCGAGAAAATCCGCAGCGGGAAATTCCTCATCAAGAGCATCCACCAGCGCCAGCAGACGATCTCCAACATCGCCAACCAGATCGTCAGCCGGCAGGAGGAATTCCTCGACAACGGGACAGCTTACCTGCGCCCGATGACGATGGTGCAGATCGCCGAAGCGGTCGGCGTGCACGAGACGACGGTGAGCCGCGCGATCTCGGGCAAATACATCTCGACGCCGCAGGGGGTCTTCGAGATGCGTTATTTCTTTACCCCCGGCTACCAGACGGCCAACGGCGAGTCGATGAGCAACACGAGCGTCAAGGATGCCATCCTCGACCTCATCAAGGGCGAGACCGCTACCAACCCGCTCAGCGACAAGGACATCGTCTCCATCCTGAGCGAACGCGGCATCCCCATCGCCCGGCGCACCGTGGCGAAGTACCGCAACGAGTTGAGCATCCTGCCGAGCAACATGCGCAAACAGTATTGAGTACCCGGCGTTCGGCACGCTTAAATTCGTCCGCCCAAACGATGTAAGGGCGATGAACACCACCCCGCTCACCCGACAGCCCGCCTGGCAGAAGCTCGCCGATCATCATCGGGAAATCAAGGGGCGGCACCTGCGCGATCTCTTCGCCGAGGACCCCGAGCGCGGCGAACGTTTCGCGGTCGAGGCGGCGGGCTTGTATCTGGATTATTCCAAGAACCGCGTCACCGACGAGACGCTGAAGCTCCTTTTCCAACTCGCCAGCGACTGCGACTTGAGCGGCCACATCAAGGCGATGTTTGGCGGCGAAAAGATTAACATCACGGAAAACCGCGCCGTCCTGCACGTCGCCTTGCGCGCCAACCGCGACGACACGATCCTCGTGGACGGCAAGAACGTCGTCCCGGGCGTTCACGCGGTGCTCGACAAGATGGGCGCGTTTTGCGACCGGGTGCGCAGCGGCGACTGGAAAGGGTTCACCGGCAAGCGGATCAGGAACGTCGTCAACGTGGGCATCGGCGGCTCGGACCTCGGGCCGGTGATGGCTTACGAGGCGTTGCGGCATTACACGCAGCGCGACCTGACGTTCCGCTTCGTGTCGAACGTGGACGGCATCGATTTCGTGGAGGCTACGCTCGACCTTGACCCGGCCGAGACGCTGTTCATCATTTCCTCGAAGACTTTCACGACGTTGGAGACCATGACCAACGCGCAGAGCGCCCGCGCTTGGCTCTTGAAGGGACTCAGCGGCGATCAGGCGGCGATTGCCAAGCACTTCGTGGCGGTTTCGACCAACGCGGAAAAGGTCAAGGCGTTCGGCATCGACGCGGACAACATGTTCGAGTTCAGCGACTGGGTGGGCGGTCGCTACTCGATGGACTCGGCCATTGGGCTCTCGACGATGCTGGCGGTCGGGCCGGACGGATTCCGCGAGATGCTCGCCGGTTTCCACGAGATGGACGAACATTTCCGCACCGCTCCGCCGGATCGCAACTTGCCTGTCATCATGGGGTTGCTCTCGATCTGGTACAACGATTTCTTCGGCGCGCAGACCGTCGCCGTGCTGCCGTACGAGCAATATTTGAAGCGGTTCCCGGCGTACCTGCAACAGCTCACCATGGAGAGCAACGGCAAGCACGTCACGCTCGACGGCAAGCACGTCGATTACCAGACGGGACCGATCTACTGGGGCGAGCCCGGCACCAACGGGCAGCATTCGTTTTATCAGTTGATCCACCAGGGCACACGCCTGATCCCGTGCGACTTCATCGCGTTCGCGCACGCTCTGACGCCGTTGGGCCGGCACCACGACATCCTCATCGCCAACGTGCTCGCCCAGTCCGAGGCGCTAGCGTTCGGCAAAACGGCGGAGGAGGTCAAGGCCGAGGGAACGAAGGACGATCTCGTGCCGCACCGCGTGTTCGAGGGCAACCGACCATCGAATGTCCTCTTCGCCGACCGCCTCACGCCCGGGACGCTCGGCAAACTGGTCGCGCTCTACGAGCATAGCGTTTTCACGCAGGGCGTGATCTGGAACATCGACTCGTTCGACCAGTGGGGCGTCGAACTGGGTAAGGTGCTCGCCCAACGCATCATCCCGGAGCTGGAGGACAAGGCCGAGCCTGAACTGAAGCACGACAGTTCGACCGACGCCCTCATCAGGCGTTACCGCAAGAATCGGTAGCCACCGCTCGAAAAAGGCCGGGTTCCAACCCCGCCCGAGCGCCTCGCTGTAAAAATTCTTTACACATTCCGCGAGGTTTTTTAGAACAGACGGCGGCTTGGATTGTCTCTGTACCGTCGGCTTTCGAGCCGGCGTCCGAGCAATCCGATGACTGACCAGCCCGCGCCTCCCAACGGTTCCGACCCGGCCGCCGTCACCGTGCCTTGGCCGCGCGTCGAGCAATTCGTCGGTCGGTTCGCCCACGATGTCCGCAACGGTCTGAACGCGGTCGAACTCCAGCTCACGCTCATCGGCGAAATCGCCGAGGACGAGGAAATCAAGACGGAGGTCAAACACATCCGCAGTTCCCTGGCGGACCTCACGCGGCAAATCCAGGCGGTGAGATTGGCGACGGGTGCGCCGACCGCGCACCTTTTCCCCTACCCGGCCGGCGATTTCTTCGAGGATTTGCGCGAGCGTTTCGAGCGCCAGCACGCTGGGGCAGCGGCGCGCGTGCAATGGACGCTTGCGGCGGGCACGGGAGCGGTCAACGTCGATCCCGAGCAATCCATGACCGCCCTGCTCGAGTTGCTCGGCAACGCCGTCCAGTTCGCGGTGGACGGTTCTCCGATCCGGGCGGAAGCGAAGGAAAATGCCGGTTCGGTCGTCTTCTCGATCCTTGAGCAAATCGCCGCCGCGCCGGCCGATTCGCCCGAGCAATGGGGGCGCACGCCGCTGCTTTCCTCGCGCCGCAACGGCTACGGCCTCGGCGCCTTCCGCGCGCGGCGGATCATCGAAGCCCAGCACGGCACGCTCCGTTACGCCTACCGGGCGGAGGACCAATCGTTGACGACCACGGTGGAACTGCCCCTGGCTGCTGCCGACGAGGCGACGAAATAATGTTACCGCCCCCGCGCCCATGAACAAAAGCACGTCCAAGAAGGTTCTCATCATCGACGACGAACGTCCGATCCTGATGACCCTCGACGCCCTGCTCACGCGGCACCATTACCGCGTGGAGGCTGCCCGGACGGCCGCGACAGGCCTGGAACTCGCCACCCGCGAGTCAGCCGCCCCCGACCTCATCCTGCTCGACATCGGCCTGCCCGATGCCAGCGGCCTGGAAGTGCTCACGAAGGTCAAGCAGGTCGCCCCGCGCATCCAGATCATCGTGCTCACCGGTCAGGACACGCTCAGCAACGCCATCGAGTCCATCAAGCTCGGAGCCTTCCATTTCATCGGGAAGCCGTACGCGCCGGAAGAACTGCTTTCCCTGATGCTGCGCGCTTTCGAGCAACAGGAACTCAAGCGCGAAACCGAGAGCCTGCGCGAACAGACCAAGGAACTCAAGGCGCTGCTCAGCAAGGCCGAAGCCCGGCTCGCTCCGGTGTTCAAGAACCGGCGGATGGTCGAGATCGAGGAGTTCATCTCGCAGATCGCGCCGTCGGAGGCGAACGTCCTCGTCACCGGCGAGAGCGGCGTCGGCAAGGAGGTCGTCGCCAACCTCATCCACACCCGCAGCCGCCGTGCGGGCGGTCCGCTGGTCAAGCTCAACTGCGCCGCCCTGCCCCAACACCTCATCGAGGGCGAGCTCTTCGGCTACGTGAAGGGGGCGTTCACTGGCACGGTCAACGATTTCCCCGGTATGCTCGCCGCCGCCGCCGGGGGCACCCTTTTCCTCGACGAAATCGCCGAGATGCCCGCGACGCTCCAGACACGTTTCCTGCGCGTGCTTCAGGAGCGCGAATTCCGACCGCTGGGCAGCACGAAGACTCTGAAGGCCGATTTCCGCCTCATCGCCGCGACGAACCAACAAATGGCCCGCGCCCTGCGTGATGGTGTTTTGCGGCCCGACCTCTATTACCGGATCAATACCTTCCAGATCGAGATCCCGCCCCTGCGCGACCGGCGCGAGGACATCGCCCCGCTCGCGGCGTTATTTATTAAACGCTACGCGCAGCAGATGAGCCGGCCCGAGCCGCACATCACCGGCGAGGCGCTCGGCCGCCTGCGCGATTTCCCCTGGCCCGGCAACGTGCGGCAACTCCAGAACACCATCGAG
>CALMVM010000398.1:0-745 GCA_937873255.1 uncultured Verrucomicrobiota bacterium
CCAGACGTTGAGTTCGGTCCAATGCAGCAGCGGATGGACCCGCAGGTGCGTGCCCGGCTCGAAATCCGTCTGGAACTGCCCCCAGAATTCCGGCGGCTGGTCGCGGAAGTTCCACTCGAAATCCTTGTTGCGCGGAGAGAAATACCGGTCCTTCGCGCGGGTGCCCTCCTCGTCGCGGCGGATGCCCACGATCACGGCCTGGTATTCCTTTTCCGCGATGACGGCGGCCAGTGGGTCGCGCTTGAGCGTCGAGCAGCAACTCACGCGGTCAAGCGCACCGTCGGGAAACGTCCGTTTGGCGGCGAGCGCTTCCTTGTTCTGACCGACGACGAGGTTCAAGTTCCAGTCGCGCGCCAGACGGTCGCGGAACTCGATCATCTCGGGGATCTTGAAACTGGTATCGACGTGCACACACGGGATCGGCACGTGCCCGAAGAACGCCTTGCGCGCCAGCCAGAGCATCACGCACGAGTCCTTGCCGATGCTCCAGAGCATGGCGCTCCTTTTAAAATGCCGGAACGTTTCGCGCAGGATGTAGATGCTCTCGTTTTCGAGGGCGTCGAGGTGCGGGTACAGGGCGTCAGCACCGGCGGACGGCGACGCGGATGGGGCAGTGGCAGCGTTCACGAAGAAAGGATGAAGGTTGAAGGATGAAGGATGAAGGCGGAGAGGGAAGGAGCAAAGACGATGCGAGGTTGGTCTATTTTGCCTTCGGTCTTCATCCTTCAACCTTCATCCTTTCAAA
>CALMVM010000398.1:767-2303 GCA_937873255.1 uncultured Verrucomicrobiota bacterium
TGTTGTCACCGAGGAAAGTGTGGATACCGCATTCGCTCTTGTCAAAGCCCGTCCAACGACCTGCGCGGTCATCTTCGGTTTCGCTGACCGGCCGGGTGCAGGGCACGCAGCCGATGGAACGGTAGCCGCGATCCTTGAGCGGATTGTAGGGAAGCTGGTGTTCGGCCAGGTAGGCGCGCACGCGGTCGCGGGTCCAGGTGGCGAGCGGATGGAGCTTGTAGATGTAGCCGTCGCTCAGGGCGTCGAACTGGTAGCGTTCGAGGACCTGGGGGCGGGCGCGGGTTTCCGAATGCTGGCGGCGCAAGCCGGTGATCCACACGTCCAGTTGGGCCAACTTCTTTTGTAAGGGAATGACCTTGCGCAACGTGCAGCAGGCGTCCGGGCGGCGTTCCCAGAGGGCGGAACCCATCTCGGCGGCCTGCTGCTCGACGGTGAGTTCCGGGTGCAGGCTCTCGATCACCACGCCCAGGCGCTCTTCGATCTGTTGTTTCAGGCGCAGGGTTTCCGGGAACAGGAGGCCGGTATCGAGAGTGAACGACGGAAACGGCAGGTCCAGGCGGCACGCATGATGTAGGATGATCAACCCGGCTCCTTGAAAGCTGGTGCCAATAGCCGCCCGCGCGCCGAAATGATCCCAGCACCACCGCAGGATTTCGTCCAACGGCATCTCCTCCAGGAGGGCAGAGAGCGAGCGCACCTCCTCGGAGTTCATCGCGGGGTGCGGGGTCAAGGCGGTCATTTTGTCGGCGACGGCGAGATTGTCTATATACCTAATAGAGAATTTGGGCAAATGGTTTCGATCCCGATTGATCCCAGACGCTCAAGCGCTAGGGTTGCACATGGACACGACTTCCCACCCCGCTCGCAGTGCGTACCGCTGGTACCTCGAACTGAAGCAACTATTCGTCCTCGCCCTCGAACGCTACCGCGTCGGCGAGCGTGATCCGATCCGGTTTTTCTCTGGGGGACAGGCTGACTACCTCGCCTCAATCGGCATGACCCCGCAGGAGCTTTACGATTTCGCCGAGGACCACGCCAAGTATGATGATGGTCCGGATTGGGAAACGGTGTTACTCGTGGCCGCCGCTCGGCGGGATTATTTTCTCACCGTGCAGCACGGGAAGGCTTCCACGCAGACGGTTTCCACCGACGCGTTGCCCGCCAAGGACGCCCAACTCGAAGGCATCCCGTGGCTGCCGCGTCTGATCAAGAAAGCCGACGCCAAACTGCGCGGCGAAATGTCGGCGGACCTGATGTTTGGCTGTGGCGGCGACCGGAACTTTTTCCGGGAACATCACCTGCACCCGGCGGATTTCCTGCGGCACGTCTGGGCCTCGCACGGGGACGAGCAAAAAGTGCTCGCGTACGTAAAGAGCACGCGGGCCGAGGGAGAGGCGTAGAGCCGTCGTGGAGACAACTGCCCCGCGAATTTACCCGCGCGGCTTTCGGCTGCCGGAACGCGGTCTTTTGAATTTCGGGGCCGGAGATGCGTCGGAGTTATCGCCGGAATCTTCGGTTTTCTGGTCAGTAGTAGGG
>CALMVM010000399.1 GCA_937873255.1 uncultured Verrucomicrobiota bacterium
GATACGGGCTTCGAGGTTTTCCATGGGGTGTGGATCGTTACGGACGAGACCTTCGCCCCGACCGCCCCCGGCCGCAACCCTCAGCCGACGCAGGGCTGCGCCAAGTTTTCTTCGATGACCTGCACGAGTTCGTCGATGGTCGTCGGCTTCGACAGGCAGGGGTAACCCTCGATGCATTTGCTGGCGGCGACCTCGCACGAGGTGACGAGGGAGGTCAAAAACACGATGGCCATGCCGGCGAGCGACGCGGCGGCGCGGACCCCGACGGCCACCTGGCGGCCGTCGAGATGCAGCATGTCCATGTCCAACAGCATCAGGTCGGGCCGGAAATCGTGGGCGGCAGCCAGGGCGCGGCGGCTGTGGTTTTCCTTGCGGACGAGGTAGTGGCCGGTCCTTTCGAGCAGCAATTTCCAGAGTTGGGTGATGCCTCGCTGGTCGTCAACGATCAGGATACGGCGTTCGGTCGAAAGAGGGTCGGTCATGTCGGCTGGTTTTCGCCGTGGTGGTGGCACGCGACATGCCACCGGCTGCCGCCGCCGACGATCATTCCAGCCGGTAACGCGGCAGCGTGGGATCGACCTCCTGGCTCCACGCGTCGATGCCGCCGAGGAGGGCCTTGACGTTGATGAAGCCGTGCCCGGCGAAATACGCGGCGGCGTCGAGGCTGCGCGCGCCCTGGTGGTCGATGACCGCGATGAGCCCGGTGTCGCGCGGCCATTGCATGAGAATCGTGTTCATCGACTCCTGCGTGAAGTGTTCCGACCCAGCGATGTGGACGGCGTCGAACTCCTCGCGCGTGCGGATGTCGAGCAGGTGGACGGGGCCGGACTGATGATCTTCGCGCCGGTCGTGAAGTTCGCGCGGAGTGATCTGGTTGGCGCGGTCCTCCTGCTGGCTGGTCTGAAGATAGGCGACGACCTCCGGCAGGTCCATGTGGGCGTTGCGCGCGGCGATCTGGGCGAGGGATTCGGTCGGCGCGAACCCGCACGAACTGCATCCGCCGACGTGGTACTTGCGAAAGAGCGCCCGCTGCGCGCCGGGGTAATGGGCGAGCAGTTCGCCCATGGGCAAGTGGGGGTCGATCTCGGGGAGGGTGGCGGTCATGGAAATCAGGATGCAACGCCCGCGTCAGCGGCGTATTCGACCCCGGTCATCAGCAACGCGGACAAATGATGCAGTCGATCTTCGTTTTCCTCTGCCACGATGACCCAAGCCTGATTGATTGGCGGCGCGAAGGCGAAGTCGGGATGGTTGACGCGGAAAGTGCGCCCATCCGCCATATAGATAACAAAAGGTTGAAATGGCACGGTGTGGAGAAGTTCGCGGATGCGCTCTTTCATACTTTGAAATTTAGCACCTAGCCCAAAAAACGTCCATCCCGCTCACAAATCAGCGTCTCCTGTCCCGACGCTGAACTTCCCCTCTCCGCTCTCCGCCAGACATCCCTTGAGTGCGTGCCAGCCCAGCGTCGCGCACTTCACGCGTTGGGGGAATTTCCTCACCCCGCTCAGCAGCCGCAAATCACCGAGACTCTTCGGCGTTTCGCTTTCGGGCATCTGGCCGGTGATCATCCCTTGAAAATCGCGCAGTAGCGTCTCCGCCTCACCGCGCGTTTTGCCCTTGATCTTGGTCGTCATCAGCGACGTGGACGCCATGCAGATCGAACACGCGCTGCCCGTGAAACCGACCGCCTCCAATTTGTCCGCCGCTGCGTCGATCTTCAGGCTCAGCGCGATCTCGTCGCCGCACGTCGGGTTGTCGCCGCTGACCGTCACCGTCGCGTCCGGCAGCGCGCCGAAATTCCTCGGTTTGCGCGAGTGATCTAATATCACCGCCTGATAGAGTTCCTCGAAATCGAAGTCCATGTTAGTAAGACGTTAGTTTTCAACGGTTGAAGAACGCGCGAACCTTCTCGACAACCTCCACGAGCCGGTCCACCTCCTCGTGCGTGTTGTAAAAATAGAAGCTCGCCCGCGCGCTCGACTTCACGCCGAGCTTGCGGTGCAGGGGCTGGTTGCAATGGTGCCCGCCGCGCAACGCGATGCCGTGCTGGTCGGCCAGCGTCACCACGTCGTGCGCGTGCACGTCATCCAGCAAGAAGCTGACCAACCCCGCGCGGTCCGTCCCCGGTCCGAACAACCGCACGCCGCCCAGTTCGCTCAGGCGCGTGTACGCGTACGCCGCCAGGTCGCGGTCGTGCTCGAAGATGTTTTGCCGGCCAATCGCGTCGAGATAATCCATCGCCGCGTGCAGACCCACCGCCCCGGCGACATCCGGCGTGCCGGCCTCGAAACCGTGCGGCGCGGGTTTGAACTTCGCGTCGTGCCAATCCACGGTCACGATCATCTCGCCGCCCGTCTGGTACGGCGGCATTTCCGCAAAACGCTCCTCCCGCCCGTAGAGCACGCCGATGCCCGTCGGTCCGAGAATTTTGTGGCTGCTGAACACCAGGAAATCGCAGCCCATCGCCGCCACGTCCACCGGGCAATGCCCCGCCGACTGCGCCGCGTCCACGAGCGTCGCCACGCCCAGCGCGCGGGCGCGGGCGCACCACTCGGCGGCGGGGTTGATCGTGCCCATCGTGTTCGAGATGTGCGTGAAGGCGAAAATCTTCACGGCGGGCGTGAGCAGTTCGTCTACCTTTGCGGGATCGGGCACGCCGCTGTCGCCGAGGACCGGGACGTAGAGGAGTTGCGCGCCCTTGCGCCTGGCGAGTTGCTGCCAGGGAATGAGGTTGGCATGGTGCTCCAGTTCGGTGAGCAGGATGGTGTCGCCCGCGCCGACATGGCGTTCGCCCCAGGTGGCGGCGACGAGGTTGATCGACTCCGTGGTGCCGCGCGTGAAGACGATCTCGCTCGGTTTGTCCGCGTTGAGGAAACGCGCCGTGCGTTCGCGCGCGCCTTCGTAGGCGGCGGTCGCGCGGTTGCTCAACTCGTGGATGCCCCGGTGGACGTTGCTGTGGTCGTGCTCGTAATACCGGCTGATCGCGTCGATCACCGCGCGCGGCTTCTGGCTGCTGGCCCCGCTGTCGAGGTAGATGAGCGGCTTGCCGTGAACCGTCTGGTCGAGGATCGGGAAATCGCGGCGCAACGCCCCCCAGTCAGGGGCGGTCGGAGCGTGTTTGGCAAGGTCGTGCATGGGCGTCAGGAGAATCGGGAAAAGCAGCTTAATTTAGAATCATTCTAAATACAAGGCATCGCGCGTAAATGGTTCCGTCCGCAGGGGGGTGTCCAACACGCCCGGTCGCGAGTATAATTGCTGGCCATGCTTCCGCCATCTCTCATCGCCGTTGTCTCGTGCCTCACGCTTTGCACGCCGCCGGTGCTGCCGGCGGCGACCCTGGATCGTTCGGCCAGCAAAAAGGCCGCCGGCGACGTGAGCAAGGAGGACGTTCGCCGCGCCATCGCCATCTTCCGCCGCGATCCGCTCAACGCCCAGGGGGAAATGACCCGTCCGATCATCTTCATGTTCGCCAAGGAAAGCCCGGACGTGGAGGTCTCGCTGATCCAGAACCACCTGCTCTGGTTCGACAACAAGTCGCTCCCGGACGGGAGCCGGCAGGTGCTGCTCGCGGCTTACATGGCGGGAACCATCCAGTCGCAGCTGGACAGCGGCAAAACGAAGCACGACCCCCTCGCCGCCGCCGAACAGGTCATCGCCACCTACCGCCAACTGCAAAAGGCCGATCCCAGGCTGAAGGTCCGCGAGATCGAAGACCTCGCCGACCTGCAAAAGCGCGGCAAGCTGGCGGAGCATCTCAAGGGGGATTGATCCCACCTCCGCATTTGAACTCATTCCCATGCGCGTTTTCAGAATCGTACTTGCTGGGGTCTTGGTGCTGTCGGCTGCGGTGCTCGCGATTGGCGAGGCCGTGCTCATCTTCCGTCACGCGCAAATCCATCTTCTGGACCACGCGGTCGTCTTCGCCTTCACGCTTTGCGTTCTTGCCACGGGTTTTTATTGCCTTCGTTCACAAGCTGACTGGATAGCCCGGCTTCCGTGTCCGCGATGCCGTCGCAACGGAGTTTTGCATCTTGCTACTTTCGGTCAGCCGCAGGTAAGCGCCCTTGCTTGGGTTGCCGGGGGATTCGTGGGTTCGCTGCTGTATAGCTACGCGCGTAAGTTACGTTTTCATTGCAATGCATGCGGAACATCGAGCCGCGTACGCACCATTGGAGGATGGCTTGCTTCCGCCTGGCTGCTTTGCTTCATCCTAACCATCGCGGTTGCAATTTACGTCCACGGGAACACCTGAAAACTTGCTTTCGAGAACGCGCTCGATGGATCGTCGGCGTCGATCGTTCGGGTTAAATTCGGAATTGCCAGTTACCCTATTTGCCCCGCCCCCGTTCTTTCGTTAAGGTGGCGGTCCCATGCGCTGGCAAACCATCTACGAAGCTCGCTGGATTTTCGTCGTCGTCATCCTCCTGTCGGCGATCACCTCCACGCTCACCGCCTTTCTCGCTCCGGCCCTGACCCCCTGGGCTTCGGCGGTGTGGCTGCTGTTTTTCCTCTACGTCTTTTATTTCTTCCGCGACCCGGAACGCGTCACGCCGACCGACCCCGATGTCGTCGTGGCTGCCGCCGACGGCGTGATCGCCGAGATCGTCGAGATCGAGGAGCCCGAGGTGGTCAAGGCCACGATGAAGCGCGTGGCCATCTTCCTTTCGGTCTTCGACGTGCACACTAACCGCGCCCCGGTCGCCGGGACCGTTACCTACACCGAACGCCGCGTCGGCAAGATGCTCGACGCCCGCCACCCCGACGCCTCCCGGCTCAACGAATGCCGCACCTGGGCCATCGACCATAAAACCACCGACAACCGCGCGGCCGTCGTGGTCGTGCGCCAGATCACCGGGGCGATTGCCCGCCGCATCGTCGCGTGGGCGCAGGTCGGCCAACAGGTCGCGCGCGGCGAACGTTTCGGGATGATCCGCTTCGGCTCGCGCACGGAGGTCTACCTGCCGCTCGACGCCGAGATCACCGTCAAGGTCGGCGACCGCGTGGAAGGCGGGCTGACGATCATCGGCCGTTTGCGGCCGGCGGCGACGCCGGCGTAGGCTGGCCGCCGTTGAAGGCGGCGACCTCGCGCGAATAATCCTCCGCCGCCTTGTTGAAGGCGGCCACGGCGTTCTTGTCCTTCGGATTGAGCTTCCGGCGGCGTTCCTGGAGTTGGCTGTAGAGGACGGTCAGTTTTTGCTGCTGGTCGTAGAGCGTCTTGGTGGCGACGGGCTGGCTGGGGCTGCCGGGCTTCTTCGCGCGCGGCGCGTCGTTGATCGCGGGAGCCTGGTCGGCGATGTCCATGGCCTCGCCGTTTTTGCCCGACGCGGCGTGGCTGACGCACCGCCATTTCGTGTCCTCGCCGTCGATGAACTCGTCCGCGCCGTAGCTCTTGACGCCGACGTGGTGCAGCGGCATGCCGCCCATCTGCGCGATGATCTCGGCCCAGCGCCCGTCGGTCCACTGGCAGTTGAAGCTGTGGTCGTTTTCGACGTGGTAGTTCCCACCGATCCAGAGCTGGTCGGTGCCGAGGCCCGCGCGGTACTGCTGGGGCACGTCGAGCACGATGCTCACCTCCTGGTGCCGGCCGAAGGTGACGGAATATTTCTGGCCCTTGTATTCGCC
>CALMVM010000400.1:0-523 GCA_937873255.1 uncultured Verrucomicrobiota bacterium
CAGCAGGGCAGGGGGCGCGCCAGAGTTTTCCGAAGGACGGGACGGACCCCGCGCGCGGACGGACTTTTGGCGTTTGCCTGGAGGGGAAGTTTCCGTGAGGATGCCCGTGATGAAGAAAGCCCTGATTTTCGGCGTGTCCGGCCAGGACGGAGCCTACCTCGCCCGACTGCTGCTGGAATACGGCTACGAGGTCGTGGGCACCTCGCGCGACGCGCAGGTCGCGGCGTTGGGCAGCCTCGTGCGCCTCGGGGTCCGCGAGCGCGTCCGCACCGCGTCGGCCGCGATCAACGATTTCCGCAGCGTCCTCCAACTCCTCGCCCGCGAACAGCCCGACGAAATCTACAACCTCGCCGGCCAGACCAGCGTGGGCCTTTCCTTCGAGCAGCCCGTCGAGACGCTCGAATCGGTCGCCACCGGCACACTCAACATCCTGGAGGCGCTGCGTTTCCTCGGCCGGCCGGTGAAATTCTACAACGCGGCGTCGAGCGAGTGTTTCGGCGAGAGCGGCGAGCATCCCGCCGAC
>CALMVM010000400.1:649-4121 GCA_937873255.1 uncultured Verrucomicrobiota bacterium
GCGGTTCGTCACGCAAAAAATCGTGGCCGGCGCGTGCCGGATCGCCGCCGGGGAGGGCGGGGGGAAGTTGCGCTTGGGCAACCTGAGCGTCGAACGCGACTGGGGCTGGGCACCCGAGTATGTCGATGCCATGTGGCGCATGCTCCAGCAGGATCGCGCGAGCGACTACGTGATCGCCACGGGCGAGACGCGGCCGCTCCAGGACTTCGTGGCGCGGGCGTTCGCCTGCGTGGGGCTGGACTGGCGCGAACACGTCGAGAGCGACAAGGCGCTGTTGCGTCCGACCGATCTCAAACGCGGTTGGGGCGACCCATCCAAGGCTCACCGCGAACTCGGCTGGCAGGCGCAGCACAAGATGGACGAGGTCGTGCGGCTAATGGTGGAGGCGAGGCGGAATGACGGATGACGGATGACGGATGACGGATGTCAGAAAGTAACGCGCGCGGTCGGGTGTAGGTGCTGACGGTTGCTTCGCTGACACCGTGCCGTCGTTTTTTTCTGCCCTTCGTCCTTCGTCATTTTTATGAACGGCCCCTGCCAGCTTTGTGAACGAGAAACGGCGCTGACCCGGCACCACCTCGTTCCGCAATGCCGACACCACAACAAATGGAACAAGAAGAATTTCGACCGGCGTACGATCAAGACCGATCTCCTGTTGCTCTGCGCGGGCTGCCACCGGCACCTGCACGCGCTTTTCACCGAGAAGGAACTCGAACGCCGCTTCCACGATCTGCCCAGCCTGCGAGCCCACCCGGAAGTCGAGAAATTCGTCGTGTGGCTGCGCACGAAACCGCCCGGCTTCAAGCCGCCGTCGAGCCGCGTGAGGAAAGTCCAACAAGGTCCTGATGGCTCTCCGAGCCGTTCCCTAATTTTTCTGGAAAACGGTTCGCTGCAGTCGAGCCTGACCAAAAGAAAATAGGGAACGGCTCGGAGAGCCATCAGGACTTTGTTAACGAACGCCTGTGGCGTCGGCAGCCGCTAACTGGAGTCGCGGATCGTGGTCGAGAATCTCCGCGAGCGGCGGCCAGCCGGCGATGTCCATTCCCTGGAAACTGTGTAGATAGACCGTCACCGCCTCCGCCGGATACTTGGCGAGTAACCCATCGACAGCCGCGCGCAATTTCTCCGGCTCGGGACACGGGGGCAGATTTTCGATGCCGCCCTGCTCGTCGTGGGCGATGCCCAGAGAATCCAGGAAGTCGCAAAGCATCGGTGCCTGCGAACCCATGAGCCACATCTGAATGAGGTTCGCCGAGATTTGCTCGTTCTGCGGACGCGCGAGAGCGGACTGCATCCACGCGTGACGCTCGGGGCGGGGTTTGCGCTCGACGAAAACCGGGCGCAGCTTGCGCGCGGTAGCGAGGGTCTGGATCGCCACGCGGTAGGTAGGTTTGTCCGCGCCCTGGAGGTGCGTGAGGATGCCGTCCACCGTGGGGGCGGAGAGTTTCTGGAAAATATCCGTGGCTTTGAGCATAAACGTCGGGAGGCGGAGAAACTCCACGCCGACGCCCGAAACGCAAGAGCGAAAACACCGCACATGGTCAGACGGTGTGATGATCGGCAGGAAAACACAGCCAAACTTCGGCGCCAATGGGAACATCAGCTTTGCTAATGCCCGGCGGCAACAGGATAGGAACGCAAGACTGACGGCCCGGTCCATCGAGAAGTTCTAATTCGTGGACGTGGGTGTGCAGTGCGGAGCCGTCCGGACGACGCAGGCGCAGCGCGGCACCCCGGCGAACGGTATGACCCTGCAATGTAGAAGGCTCGACGCCGGGTACGATCACGCACCCGCGCTTTGCTAACTCGAAACAATCTTCGACGTGCGAGAGCAACATGTCGGAGTCGTTCACGGAGATTCAGCTTGGCGTGCCAACTAACGTTGCAACTCACTATCCAGCAGCGACACCACTTGACGCGTCTTCTCCTCGTCTTTCATGCGCTGCTTCACCAGGCGATGCGCGTGCAACACCGTGCCGTGGTCGCGCCCGCCGAACGCGTCGCCGATCTCGTTGAGCGAACTTTTCGTCAACTCGCGCGCCAGATACATCGCCACCTGACGCGGGAATGCGATGTTGGCCGGACGCCGCTTGCTCGTCATGTCCGCCAGGCGAATGTCGTAGTGCTCGGCGACCTTGCGCTGGATCTGGTCCACCGTCACCGTGCGCCGCGCTTCTTCCTGCAAAATGTCCTTGAGCAGGTGTTCGACCTTTTCCTGGGTCAGTGCCTGGCCGCTGAGCGACGCGAAACTCGCCACGCGCATGAGCGCGCCTTCGAGCCGGCGGACGTTCGTGCGGATGCGCTTGGCCAGGAAATCGTAAATCTCCGGCGCGAGCTTGATCTGCATCGCCTCCGCCTTCTTGCGCAAGATGGCGAGCCGCGTCTCGATGTCCGGCGGCTGCAACTCGGCGGTGAGTCCCCACTCGAAACGCGAAACCAGCCGGTGTTCGAGATTGGCGATCTCGCTCGGCGGCCGGTCGCTGGAAAGCACGATTTGTTTGTGCCCGTCGAAGAGGACGTTGAACGTATGAAAGAATTCTTCCTGGCTGCGCTCCTTGCCCGCGAGGAACTGGATGTCGTCGATGAGCAGTACGTCGGCGAGCCGGTACTTCTTGCGGAATTTCACCAACGTCGAGTGCTGGATCGCGTCGATGAATTCGTTCGTGAACCGCTCGCTGCTAATATAGATGACCTTCAGGTTTTTTTTCTTGGCGAGCATCGCCTGACCGATGGCCTGCATGAGATGCGTCTTGCCCAGGCCCACGCCGCCGTAGAGGAACAACGGGTTGTAGGTCTTGGCGGGCGTCTCGGCCACCGCGCGGCTCGCGGCCTGCGCGTACTGGTTGTTGTTGCCGACGACGAAGGTGTCGAAAATGTTGCGCGGGTTCATTCCCGCCGTGTTCTGGTCACCCGCGTCCGGGTTGGACGCCGCGGCCATCTCGGCGGCGGGCATGTTGCGCTCGCCGTTGACCCCATTGGTGCCGTGCGAACCGTTGAGCCGCGCCGCGCCGTTGTCGGACGACAGCGCGGATGCATCGGCTTCGATGCGCGCGACCGGCGCGGCGGACGGATCGGCCGGCGGGACGTTATCGTGTTCGGCGAAGACGAACTTCATCTGGCGCGGCGCGCCGAGTACGCCCATCACGGCCGACTGCACCAGCGACATATAGTTACTCTCGATCCAGAGTTGGTGGATCGTGTTGGGCACGCGCAGGGTCATCTCCTGTTCGTCGGCGCGCACGAGGTCAATCGCCGCGAACCATCGCTGGAACGTGTCGTTGCTGACCTGCGGTTTGATCGCGTCGGCGATGCTGGCCCAGATTTGCCGATAGCTGTCTTGCATGGATGGTGGAACGGCGTGACCCGCCGCGGGGTTAGGTACAACTTGGCCGCGTCGTTCGCGGATCTCTGATCGTCACTGATCCATTTTTGTATTACTCGACGCGGCACGAGGAAACCCGGCGTTTTGCCG
>CALMVM010000401.1:0-3133 GCA_937873255.1 uncultured Verrucomicrobiota bacterium
GGCCGGGAGATGCCAAGGAGGGGCGGGAAGGCGTCCATGCGGTCGGGTGTCGTGCGCGCGGGGCAGCAGCCAAGGTAAAAGGCGCGGGGCCACTTTGCAATCCTCCGCTAATTCTCCGCAACCGACCGTCAATCGTCGCAACGGACACCCTGGACGCTCGGAAAGCGCGGGCTTCCCTGCTTTTCTGCTTTCATCCTCCGTCCCTCATCCTTCATCCTTTCCGCCTCCCATGGACCCCGCCCCTCTTTACCGCGCCGTGCGCGACGTGCCCGATTTCCCGAAACCGGGCATCCTGTTCAAGGACATCATGCCGTTGCTCGCCGACGCCGCGTGCTTCCGGTTGGCCATCGACGGGTTCGTGGAAATCTGCCGCGCTCTGCCCGGTGGCCCGCCGACGAAGATCGTGGGCATCGACGCGCGCGGGTTCCTCTTCGGCGCGGCGGTGGCGTACGCGCTGGGCGTCGGCGTCGTGCCGGTGCGCAAGAAGGGGAAATTGCCCGGCCGGACGGAGTCCCACGCCTACACGCTCGAATACGGCGAGGCCGTCGTGGAGATGCAGGCCGACGCGTTGGCGCCCGGCGAACGCGTCGTGGTCATCGACGACCTCCTTGCCACCGGCGGCACCGCCGGGGCCGCGCTCGAACTCATCCGAAAACTCGGCGGCAAACCGTTGGCGGTGTTGTTCTTAATCGAACTAGAATTTCTCCGCGGGCGCGCGAAGCTCGGCGATACGCCCGTGACGGCGTTGCTGAACTACCCCTGAATCCCTAGTCCCCCATTTGACGATGACAAAATCTCTCCTTTCCTTCCTGGGCGTTGGTCTGCTGGCCGGGTCCGCCGCAGCCAACCCACCGGGGCCGACCGCTATCGGTGAGCGCGACGCCAGCGGGGCGCGCACGGGGGAGTACCGCATCGTCGGAGGTTCGGGCGACACCTGGGCGGAGGGGAGTTTCGCGCACGGCAAGATGGACGGGAAATGGCGCTTCTTCGATTCGCACCACGTCAAGGTCGCCGAACTGACCTACCGCCAAGGAGCGGCGTTCGGCCCGTTCCGGACCTTTTTCGGTTCGCTCGCCACCCCCCCGGCGGCGGGCAAACTGGAATCCGAGGGCGTATTGCAGGACGGCCGGGTGGTGGGCCGGCACGTCGGCTACGACGCGTCGGGCAAGGTGTTCACCGACGCGGTCGTGGAGGCGGGGAAGGTAAGTGGCGTCAAGGTCGGGACGAGCGATCAGGCCGCGAAGACCAGCGAACTGGACGAGGAAATGGTGCGGACCATGGAAAAAGTCATCCGTCCGGCGTTGCGGTGAGGCGCATGGCATTGGTGGATGGCGCTCTCCGAGCGGCATTCGTTTCCGCTCGCGGCGCAGCCGCCTATTCAATTCAAGACGCCTGCGGTGTGATCGGGACCAATGCCGCTCGGAGAGCGCCATCCACCGACCAGACTCTTATTTCTTCTCCACCCCGCAGGTCAGCATCTCCTTGCCCATGTAAGGGTTGGCGATGCTGGTCGTCTGCTGTACCCAGGTCCAGTTGCTCTTGGTCATCGGGCAATAGAAAACGTGGTAGCCGGGCGCACCGGCAGCCATCTTCTCGGCGGTCTGGCCGAGCTTGGAAAACGCCTCGCGCGCCGTCTTGAGGTCCTTGGCGCTTTCGAGGTCCGCGCCCGCGCCGTCGGGCAGCGTGTGGGCGGCCTGTTTGGCGGCGTCGAGGTTATCGTCGACGAGCGCCTTGAGCACCTGCTCGTAGGGAACAAGGAATTTCTCGGCGTCCGGGTTGGGCGGGGTGGCCGCCGGGAGGCTCGACGCCGAAAGGCCGCCCACCAGAGCGGTCAGGCAAAGGATACGGGAGAGAGTCTTCATGGAAAAAGAATCGCACGCGGGCCGTGCGCGCGCCCGTCTCATTTTGTCGGGACGAGTTTCATGCCGCACTTCGGGCAATCGCCGGGGTGGTCCTGCTTGACCTCCGGGTGCATGACACAGGTGTAGATCGTTTTCGTCTTGCCCGCGCCATCCGCATCCGTCGGCGGATGCGCCACGGGACGCCCGTCCGCGCCGACCGGACCGGCGACGGTGCCGGGCGGATGTTCGTACCAGCCGGGGTCGGCGTCGTAGCCGGTGGGCAGGTTTTCGCGGACCTTCAGGAGGGTGAACATCCCGCCCATGCCCACCGCGCCGAACGGCCCCTGGCCGGCCATCATCGGCGCGGTGTTGCGCGGCAGGCCCAGGCGCATGTCGGTCATGTCGGCCATGCCGGTCTCGCCCATCGACATCGAGCCGGGCACGAGGCGGTTCATCGTGCGCTGGAATTTCTTCTGGTCCGCGCCGATGACGTTGGGCAGGTCGTGCGTCATGGCGTTCATGGCGTGGTGATTCTTGTGGCAGTGGAACGGCCAGTCGCCGGGGTTGTCGGCGACGAACTCCATCGTGCGCGTGGTGCCCGGGGGCACGTCGCTCGTCGCGCTCGGCCAACGCGCGGATTTCGGGATCGGGCCGCCGTCGGCGTAGGTCGTTTCCCAGACGTGCCCGTGGAAATGGATCGGGTGGCTGTCCATGCTCAGGTTCGCCAGCCGCACGCGCACGCGGTCGCCCTTTTTGACGACGAGCGGGGCCGTGCCCGGGAAGATGCGGCTGTTGAACGTGAACAGGTTGAAATCCGTCATCACGTTGGGGTTCGGCGTCGAGGTGCCGGGTGCCACGGCCCATTCCTGGAGGAAGATGCAGAAGTCGCGGTCGATGGGCTCGGGTTCGCCGTCCTTCGGGTGAATGACGAAGAATCCCTGCATGCCCATGGCCATCTGGATCGTCTCGTCGGTGTGCGGGTGATACATTTGTGTCCCGTGCTGCACGAGCGGGAACTCGTAGGCGTACGTCTCGCCGGGCGGGATGGCCTTTTGGGTGACGCCCGCGACGCCGTCCATGCCGGCGGGCACGATCAGGCCGTGCCAATGCACGCTGGTCGGCTCGGGCAGTTTATTCGTGACGAGGATGCGCACGCGGTCGCCCTCGACGGCCTCGATGGTCGGCCCGGGCGTCTGGCCGTTGTAGCCCCAGCAGTTGACGAACATGCCCGGGGCGAACTCGCGCCGGACGGGCTCGGCGACGAGGTGGAACTCCTTCACGCCGTCCCTGAG
>CALMVM010000401.1:3143-4706 GCA_937873255.1 uncultured Verrucomicrobiota bacterium
GGTGACGGGGGTGTAAGGATGTTGCGGGTTGCGGGTTGCGGGTTGCGGGTCGAGAGGCGCAGGCGTGGGCTCGGCCGCGCGTCCGGCGAGGCGCTGGAAAAAGGCCGCGCCACCCGCGAGGGCCGCCGCGCCGTGCGTGAGCAGCTTGCGTCGGGAGATCACCCGGAAAGATACACGGTTCCCTGCGAAGGTCTGGACGGAGTTCCGACCGGTCGTTGTTTGCGGAGATTAGATTTTGTCTTTGTGTTCCGCGAGCGTTTGCAAAGTAAAGGTGCGTTGTGCCCCTGCGTTATTGCATTGGATGAACGTGTCCCGAGATACATCGAAGCAAGTGAGCCAGCCGCCGCCGCAGGCCCAAGTGTCGATGCAAATTCCTTTGTCGAAGATGAATGGCAGGCCGGATTTCTGGCTGGTGTGCCCGCAAACAATCGTTTTGCCAGACTTGTGCCTAGTCGGATCAATAAAAAATTGCCAGAACAAAGGCGGATCAAGCTGCTCTTCCAAATTCAGGTCGGGTTCAACCGTAGCGTGCACGAAGATGTGCTTTTCCGTCTGCCAGTAGTCCAGCAACTGCTCCGAGAAAAAGCGCCAGTGGGATGAGGGGATAAATTGGAGGCCGCGCTCGTAGCCGCAACGGACGTACGAATCCAACGTGGCGCGTCCGCCGTGGATGGTCCATTCGGTAAGCCACCTCGGCTCGGAGCGTGCCTGAAGCAGCATCTTCTCGTGGTTGCCCGCCAGTGCGACAACGGTGCATTTTTGATTCAAGGCCAGGATCGTCTCGATCACGTCGCAGGAGTCCGACCCACGGTCGATATAGTCGCCCAATAGAATGACGGTGTCCGTTCGCTCCGGTTTGATCGTCTCTAGCAAGGCCACGAACGCACGGTGGCAACCGTGGATGTCTCCAACAACGAGTTCGCGCACATCGCACGGTGCCAGTGTTCCGGTCTGCGATCAACGCACCTTCCCGCCGACGGCACGCTCCAATTCCGTCCGCGCGATCCAGTAGTCGCGCCACGCCTCGATGTAGGAACGCTCGGCGGCGAGGTCGTTGGCCTTGGCTTGCAGGAGGTCGTACGCGCCCTTGAGCATGCTGTTGTATTGTTCGAGCGTGAGTTGGAACGCCTGCCGGCGTTGCGGCAGCACGGTGTCGCGGATCGACAGGGCCAGCTCGCGGTTGGCGGCGACCTGCGCGCGGGCGGCGCGCACTTCGGAGTGGGCATCAATCGTCTTCGCCTCCAACTGCCGCCGCGCCTGAAGGTCGCGTGCCTTCAACGTGGCGATCTCGCCCTGGCCCTGGTTGAAAATGGGCAATTCGAGGTCGAGCGTCGGGCCGGTGATGTGCTCGCCCTCGGGTTCGCGCTCGGTGTCCACGCCCAGCCGGACGCCCGACGCGAAGTACCGCGAAAACCCGGCGCGCAACGCCAGCGCCTGCTCGGCGGCCTCGACCTGCGCGCGGGCAGCCTGCACGTCGAACCGCTGGGCGACGGCGCGGGCCTCCAGCGCGGCGGCGGAGGGTTCGCGCCCGGCAGGGATGGGCGGCAGGGCTTTCGCCGCGGT
>CALMVM010000401.1:4716-6528 GCA_937873255.1 uncultured Verrucomicrobiota bacterium
GGATCGGTGGCAGCGACGCGGCGGCGGTCCACGCGCTCGCCTGCGCGCCGTCGAGACCGAGCAGGCGGTTGACGGCCTCGCGGTCGTTGAGGGTCTGCGCGCGGGCCTGCGCCACGTCGATCTTCGCCTGCGAAAACGCGGCCTGCTGGTTGACGAGGTCGAGGTCGTTGACGTTGCCCGCCGCGTGCAGGCTGAGGGTGAAATCGGCGGCGGCCCCGCTGGTTTCGGCGACGAGGCCCAGCCGGTCGAGGAGCTGGTGGTGCGCCTGATAGGTGTAGAACGCCCGCCGCGCGTCGGCGGCCACGCGGAGGGTTTCGTCGGCGACGCGGGCCTCGACGGCGCGGAGTTGTTCGGCGGCGAGGCGCTTGCGCAACGGCAGCAGCAGCGCGGAAAGGAAATCCTGCGCGATGGCCCCTTCCCAGTCCGTCGCGTACGACGAACGGTCCGGGAAACGCGCGCTGGCGGCGAGCGTCGGGTTTTTCAAGAGCCCGGCGCTGACGTATTCGCCGTACGAGACCCCGACCTCCGCGAACTCGGCCTGGAGCGCGCGGTTGTTGAGCAGCGCGACCTGCACGGCGCGCCCGGCGGTCAGCGGCCGGCGAAGGAGCGCGCGCACGGCCTCGTCGGATTGGGCTTCCTCCGGTCCGCCGCGCCGCCACACGACCCGGTGTTCCCTCCCCAGCCGCGCCGCGACGGGATCGCGCACCCCGGCATCGAATGCCCCCTGCGGATCACCCCCGGCGCAACCCGCCAGCCCCATTAGCAAAATGAGGCAAACGGCACGGGTCCGCAAGCACGGGCGGTTGGAAACGGCGGCGGCCATGAGGCGAACGCAAGACTGCGCGCGAAGTCCCTGCTTGTAAACCGGGGAGAATGCGTGAACGCCGGCCGGGTTCGCGCTGTCATTGTCCCCGTCGCCCGCAACTTCCCAACCATGAAACTCTTCCTGCCCGCCCTGTGCTGCCTCCTCGTCGTGAATCTCGCCGCGCGCTCCACGGCGCAGGAATCCAGCCCCGCGAACCGTCCGCCGGGCTCTGCCCAACGGTCCGCCGAGGCCACCTCGCCCAACTCCGCCCTCGGGGACGTGCTCGGCGAACTCGGCCGCCTCCTGGGCAAAACGGTCCTCACGGATGCCACGGTGAGTGTCACCGCGTCCCTCACCCTGCCCGACCTGAACGGCGTCGATCCGCAACGCAAAGCCAGGCTCATCGAACAAACGCTTTTCCTCAACAACTACACGCTGATTGACGCCGACAAGGACACCGTGATCGTGCTCGGGCCCGGGAAGAATCCGCGTTCGGTCGGGCTGCCGCTCTACATGAAACCCGAGGAACTGCCGTCCGGCGAACGGGTATTTTCCTATCTTTTCAAGCTGGAACACCTCGACCCCATCGAGGTCGCGGGCGTCCTCCAGCAGCTTATCCCGCCGGGGAACGAGGTGAACTTCACGGCGGTCGAAAAGTCGCACCTCGTGATCGCCACCGGACGGACGAGCGTCCTGCGGACGGTGATCCGCCTGGTCGCCGCGTTCGACGCCGCCGACCCGAAGTAGGGCAATATTTCGACGCCAGTCTCCCGGCCTTTTCGTATAGTGCGAGGGTCTTCCTCCGCAGCCCCGGCAGGGGCGTAAGAACTTAGCCCACGGCGTGAGCCGTGGGAAAGGTCGTTCACCCGCGCATAGCCCCGGCAGGGGCGTAAGAAAAATGGCGCGGTAGTCCCTCAAGGCCGCCGTCCTTTCTTACGCCCCTGCCGGGGCTATGCGCTTTTTGTGTCCCTTCAACCCACGGCTCACGCCGTGGGCTAAGTTCTTAC
>CALMVM010000401.1:6538-9700 GCA_937873255.1 uncultured Verrucomicrobiota bacterium
AATGTTCTACCCCCCCGGCCGGGGCTGCGGAGAACCGGCGCGCGACCGGAAACGGTCGCAACCCTGCGTTTCACTTCGGGCGGGACACGGTGTCTTATAAATTCGCTCGCTTGCAGGTGGGCGACCGTTGTATCGCACAACGGTTCCCTTTCTCCCACGCCATGCATCCCCGCGCCGCATCGTTCCTCGCCCTTTGCGCCACCCTGTTTTTCGCGGGCTCGCTCCGCGCGCAGCAGCCGTCCCCGCCGCCCGCCGACAATCCCGCGCCCACGCCCGCTGGCACCGGCGCGGTGATGCGGCAGTTCAGCGTCGTCACGCGTGAGATCGCTCCCTTCGTCGTCAAACAGGGCGACCGGCTGACCGGCTACAGCATCGAATTGTGGGAACGCATCGCCCGCGAGGCGAAACTCCCCTTCGACCCGCAAAAGGATTACCGTGTCGTCGACAACGTCGGCCAGATGATGTCCGCGCTGGAGAGCAAACAGGCCGACGCCGCCGTCGCCGCGCTGTCCATCACGTCGGAGCGCGAGAAGGTCATCGACTTCAGCCAACCCTTCTATGACTCGGGGCTGCAAATCATGGTCCGCGACCAGGGTGGCAGTTCGCTGCGGCGGATTCTCGCGGGCATCTTCAAGGGGAAAATCTTCGAGCTGGTGGGGGTCCTCGTGGTGCTCATCATCGTCTACGCCCACCTGCTCTGGCTGGCGGAGCGGCGCAAGAACTCGGCGGTGTTCCCGCGCACGTATTTCGCGGGGGTGTTCGAGGCGTTGTGGTGGTCGTCGAGCACGATCATCACCGGCGGGTGCGAGAACATCGCGCCCACCGGCGTGCTCGGGCGGATGTCGGCGATTCTGTGGATGCTCGCGGGCATGGCGACGTTCTCGTACGTCACGGCGTCCATTTCCTCGACGATGACCGTGGACACGCTCAACAGCGAGGTGCGCACGGTCAGCGACCTGAAGGAGCGCAAGTTCGACGTGGCCTGCGTGCGCGGCAGCACGGGCGAGCGGTTCATGCAGGACGCGGGCTTTTCGACGCAGGCTTTCGACACGGCCGAGGCGGCGGCGGAGGCGCTGGAGAAGGACAAGGTGCAGGCGGTCGTCTACGATTCGCCGATCTTGCGTTATTACATCAAGAACCACCCGGGTTCGCGGCTGCTGCTGACGGGGGATTTGTTCGAGAAGCAGAGCTACGGCATCGGCCTCCAGCCGGGCAGCCCGCAGCGCAAGGAGATCACGCGGGCGATCCTCAAGCTGCGCGAGGAGGGCGTGTTGGAGGAGTTAGAGACGAAATATTTCGGCGCGAGCGCGGCGTCGAGATAGGCGAATTCAAACGAAAGGTTGGTAACCGTTCGTGTCCGGAGCGCCAAGGGCGCGGGATCATACCAGCCTAGGGCAACGCCCTAGGATAGACGGGTGAATGCATCGAGCCCTGTAGGGGCGATTCATCTGTGTGCGCGCCTGCCGGAATAAATCGCCCCTTCAGGGCTCTCGGAAATGATCTACACATCCCTAGGGCGTTGCCCTAGGCTGGTATGAGGCCGCGCCTTTGGCGCTCCGATCCGCAGACGGCGGCTGCGACGGGAATTCTCTCTTACGGCTGCCCGCCCCCGGCGGGCAGATGGGCGGCCTTCCAATCCATCGCCTTGCGGATGCGCGCCCGGCCGCTGGGGTGATCGAAAAAGACGAACTCCTCCACCGCCCCCGGGTCCATCTTGCGGTATTGACCCAGCTTGATGGCCGACTGCGCGAAACCATCGGGCTCGCGCGAGGTGTCGATGCCGAAGGAATCCGCCTCACCCTCCGTCTCGCGGATGATGCTGTTGAACACCGGCGTGCCCAGCAGCCCGAACACCGCCAGAATGAGCGCTAGCACCGGGAACCCCGCCGGATCGCCGATGCCCCCCACCCGCCAGCGCGCGCCGAACCGCCGCAGCAGCGCGTCGAACACCATCTTCACAAAGAACGCCGACACCACGATCAGCACCGAAAACTCCAGCAGCAGTTTATAAACGTGGTTGAGCACGTAATGCCCCATCTCGTGCGCCATGACCTGCCGGATCTCAGCCAGCGAACAACGTTTGAGGAGGTTGTCGTTGAGGTTGATGTTCGCCACGCCGAACGCCCCGGACACGTTGGCGCTCACGCGCGTCGTCTGCTTGGAGGCATCGAATTGATTGCCGTGGTCGACGGGGATCTGGTTGGCGCGCGCCATCGCCAGGATCGGGTCGCGCACCGCCGGATCGTCCAGCGGTTTATACTTGTTGAAAATCGGCTCGATGAACACGGGCTGGACCACGGTGCCCAGCAACAGAAAGGCGATCAGCACCCCGCTGCCCCACACCCACCACGTCCGCGGCGCGCGGCGGAACACCGCGTAGAGCGCCGGGAAAAACAGCGCGGAGAGGATGAGCTGGATGAACAGCCCCGTGCGCTGTTCGGCGAACCACGCGCCGAAATCCTGCGTGGCCATGCCGTACTGGTGTTCGCGGTAATAATTCTGGTACACGAGCAGCGGGAAGCTGAGCACGGCAATCGCCAGCGTGTAGATCACTCAGTACACCGAATCATTAAAAAAACAAAAGCGCGTCGCGCGCTCGGTCCAATCGCGCCACTTGGCGGACCAGCCGGCAAACAGCACGAGCAGCGACAGCGCCGCGCCGAGCAGCGCGTTCCACAGAATCAGCCAGTAGCCGCCCTCGAAGTACGCGTCCGAGCGCGCCTTGGCGTCCGGCGGGATCGTGTTGAGATAGGCGCGCGTGGCGGCGGCGGGGTCGATGTTCGGCCCTTGGGCCTCGGCCGGGATCGGCCCGAGCGGGGGTGATTCGGCGCGGAGGGACGGCGCGGCGGCCAAGAGGGCGGCGAGCAGGAGCGTCAGCAAGGTCGTTCGACTGAGAATGGTTTCGTGCACCCGGTGGTCATAACAGTCCGGGTGACTGTCGCACAGCGCGAAAAAGCTCTCCCCATTCCGTGCCGGTCAAACTCTCTTCGGTTCCCGCCGGTCGGGTGGTCCGTGTCGGCATGACTCCTGCTGAAATCGGGAATCGCCATGTGCGCCGACACGACGAACGATCTGCGGAAACCAGTGCCGGTGCGTTTCGATTACCTCGATGCGCTCCGGGGATTGGCCGTCATGGGCGTGGTGGCGGTGCATTCCTGGAAC
>CALMVM010000401.1:9710-16478 GCA_937873255.1 uncultured Verrucomicrobiota bacterium
ACACGGTCATAGGAATATTCCCGGGATCGCGGATGGCCAGTGCCGGCCGGTATGGCGTCCAACTTTTCTTCGTGGTCAGCGCGTACACGATCTTCCTGACGCTTGACCGCGCGCGTTGGGACGGCTGGCGGACGTGGGGGGAGTTCTACATCCGGCGGGCCTTCCGCATCTTGCCCATGTTCTGGCTCGGTCTGGCGTTCTACGCGTTCGTCCCGGGCCGGGGGCCGATGTACGCGAACCGGAGCTACACCGCGCTGGATTACGGGTTGACCGCCATCCTGCAGCACGGCTGGCATCCCGCGCTTTACAACGCCCTCGTTCCCGGCGGCTGGAGCATCGCCGCCGAGGGGACGTTCTACCTGCTGGTGCCGCTCTGCTTCCGGGTCCTGAAGGGCTGGCGGTCCGCCCTGGTTTTTTTGTTTGGATCGATCATCCTGGCGGCCTTCCTGGAAGGGCTGCTCTACTCCGCTTACACGCAGCGTCTCGTGTTCGTCGGCACGCCGGGGGCGATGATCCAGGAGTTCGGCTACGGCCAGTTTTTCATCCAACTCCCGATCTTCGTTTGCGGCATCGTGGCCTACCGCATCGCCCGGAGCCGGGAGAAGCGGCCGCCGGCGGGCTGGCCGGCCGGTGCGGCGTTGCTGGTGGCGAGCGTCCTGTGGCTGCTCGCGGTGATGCGCTACGGCCAGGACGCGTTCCTGCCGGAGCGGACCCTCTTCGCCTTCGGCTTCGTCGGGCTGATCCTGGGGTTGAAGGCGTACCCGACCCGGCTGTTGGTCAATCCGATCACCTGTTATTTGGGCAGGGTCAGCTACAGCATCTACTTGCTGCACTTCGTGGTGCTGCGGCTGGAGTGCGATTCGCTCAATACCTATCTGGAGCCGACGCAACAGGGGTTGGGAAGGTTCGCGGCGGTGTTCATCCCCTCGCTGGCCGGGAGCGCCGCGCTCGCCTGGTTGAGCTACCGGGGCATTGAGCGTCCCTGCATCGACCTCGGCGCGAGGCTGATCCAACACCGCAGGACCGCGGTCCGCGACGATGCCCCCGCGCAGGTTAGCCTCTCCTGCGGCGAATGGACCCCGGCGCCGCGGCCGACGCGGGAAGCCGGGTGATCGACGGGACTCGAACCCGCAACAGCCAGAATCACAATCTGGAGCTCTACCATTGAGCTACGACCACCGTCCGGCGTCCCGCCCGGCGGGGGAGGTGCTCCCTCTCCGGGCAGACGGAAGTCCATCGTGCCACCGCCCGTGCCAAAACGCAAACGCGAATTGCCGATGCACACCGGATGCTGTACCTTTGTGAGTGCCTTGGAGGTTCGTCCGTCGCAGCCCCGCGCGCCCATGAGAAGGGTTCTCATTCCCACTGCTTTCTGCATCACGTCCTTGGTAGGATGTGTACCAGGCAACGTGTCTCTTTCACCTGTTATTGGAGGCCGAATCACAGACGCACGGACCGGCCGTCCGGTGGCTGATGCCCACATTATGATCAGCGCAGGTCCCTCTGGACACCCGCTTGAGGAATTTCTACCTTCAGTAAGCAGTGATGCGAATGGCTGCTACAGCCGTGCTGAACTGTATCACTTGGGCTTGATCCATTATTTCCCGCCAGGGCCATCTGAATACACGGTGGCTGCCCGCGTCACCAAGGAAGGATACCAGGACCGCGTCGTTACCCAGCAGTGCAAGGGACCTAATCCAGAGAGTTTCGCCTCCACGGTTTCCATTGATGTTCAGTTGACGCCGGGGCACCTGACGGCCAATCAACACTAATCCTTGCCAACAAATTTCCTGTTCATATGAGCATTACGCTCGAAGATTCCATCATCCCCAAAGTCCTCACCGGCGAACGCATCACCGGCCCCGAGGCGCTCGAAATCTACCGCCACGCCCAGCCCGCCGACCTCGCCGCGCTGGCCGATGCCCGGCGCAACCAGGCCAAGGCGCGTTCGTACGACGGCCGGGGCAACGAGATCGTCACCTACATCATCGACCGCAACATCAACTACACGAACGTCTGCAATGTGTATTGCAAGTTTTGCGCGTTCTACCGCACGGAACGCGACGCGGACCATTACGTCCTCTCGCGCGAGGAGATCGACCGGAAACTCGACGAACTGACGGCCGTCGGCGGCATCCAGATTCTCATGCAGGGCGGCCATCACCCGAAGCTAGGGCTCGACTGGTATCTCGACCTGCTCAACCATATCCGCGAGAAATACCCGCACATCAACATCCACGCGTTCAGCCCGCCGGAGTTCAACCACTTCGCGGAGGTCTTCAAGATGCCGATGCGCGAAGTGATCGCCAAGTTCAAGGAGGCCGGATTGGGCTCAATCCCCGGCGGCGGCGGCGAGATTCTCGTGGACCGCGTGCGCAACCGCATCGCCCCGCTCAAGTGCGACAGCGACCATTGGCTCGAAGCCATGGCCATCGCGCACGAACTCGGGCTGAAATCGAGCGCGACGATGATGTTCGGCCACGTCGAGACCGTGGAGGACCGCATCGAACACCTCCAGCGTTTGCGCGATCAGCAGGATGCGACGGGCGGGTTCACGGCGTTCATCTGCTGGACGTTCCAGCCCGACAACACGAGGCTGAAAGCCAACCCCGTCGGCACGGCGGAGTACCTGCGCATGCAGGCGCTCAGCCGGGTGTTCCTCGATAACTTCGAGAACGTGCAAAGCTCCTGGGTCACGCAGGGCCCGAAGATCGGCCAGGTGGCGCTCAAGTACGGCGCGAACGACTTCGGCAGCGTGATGATGGAGGAAAACGTCGTCAGCAAGGCCGGCACGAGCTTCCGGCTGAATTCCGAGGAAATCGAACGGCTTATGAATGACGCCGGTTACGAGCCACGTCGGCGGGATAACTGGTATCGGCTGAAGGATTGAGTTGCCCACGCACGGTGCGAACCACGGCGTCCCACGGAGAAGCGAAGCGCCGAATCCAGATGAACAAGTCAGCGGGCCGACGGGATGCGCCTATTTTTTGGTGTATCCTCGGCGGGCTTCCGATGATCTTCGCGGTAATCCTGTTTTGCCTTTGGCTCGAAGGCACGGTTGATCGCACCAGCCTCAAACAAGTTTCCGGGCGGCTGACCGCGTTCGACTTTCCTCCGATGGGCAAGGGTGCCCCCAGAGGTCTGCGGGTCTTCCTCGAAGACAAAAGCGATGGCAACAAGCTTTACGTCGCCGATCAAGCTATCTGCTCGGACCGCTTCCCCTCCCTGCGGACGCTGAAAGTGGGAGACCAAATCACCGCGCTTATGCAGACCCACGCACTATCGGCCACCAGTTCGTTGTGGGAGTTGAAGCGAGGCTCGGAGACCCTGTTGTCCTACGACCAAGTCCGACTTGGCGCGGGACAGGGTGCAGCCTTGCTGCTTTGTGATTTGTTCTGCGCTATGGCCGCGGTGGCCTGTCTGGCCGCCGGTCTAAGAGCCCGTCGGCGCGCCGGGGCTTGGACATGACCGGCAAGGCAGAGCACGGGGAACGGCGCATGGCCGTCCCCCGGACGCCTGTCGAACAGAAACGCCTCAGGGCTTCGCCGCCGGGCTCGCGCTGGGCGAGGCCGAGGCCGCCGGGGAGGCGGCGGGCGACGCGGCCGGCTTCTTTTCCTTGCGGGCGTCGGTCTTCTTGTCGACCGACTTGGCCGTCATCGTGTAGTGGATCGTCACCTTGTCGCCGACCTTCAACTCACTGCCGTCCGCCGGCTTGAACGTGGCGTCCTTGGTGATTTCCCACTCCTCCTGGCCCTTCTTGACCGTGACCGTCGTGTCGGTCATCGACAGGATCGGGCCCGTCACCTGATAATCTTTCGGCGTGGCGAGGCCGGCCGGAGCAACGGAGAGCATCAGACCGCAAACGGCGGCCAGGGAGAGAAGCGATTTGTTCATAGGTGCGAGGTTCGAGCGTCTGGATTTTGTAGAGGCAAAAACTGCGTGGTTCTCCAACGTTGACGCGGACGGTTTCGATTTTGTTCAAGTCATTGGACTTACCCGCGCGCGACTATTTCGCGGCCTCCCCCGCCCGGCCCGCGCGAAATCGCTTCTTGACGTTTCCGCGTGGATTTTCAATTTTTGGCCCGATTCCGCCTTCGGCCCGCGGCGGAACGCCCGTCCTCCTATGAAATCCTCCCGCCGCCCGCGTCGCCACCGCGCCGCCCGCTTCTTCCTGCTGCTCGCCCTTTGTCTGCCGCTCGTTCTCTGCCTCGGGCCGCTGAACCTCGTTCCCGCCGCCCGCGCCCAGGCCCCCGGGGCCGCCGGCCCCACCGTGCGCGAGATCGACGTGCGCTACGTCGGCCGCCAGACCATCACCCGCGACCGCGTCCTCGCCCAGATGCGCACCGCCGTCGGCCAACCCTACAGACAGACCAACGCCGAGGAAGACATCCGCCGCCGCTACGGCACCGGCGACGTGACCAACGTGCGCATCTTCAGCGAACCGGCCGCCGGCGGCGTGAAAGTGATCGTCATCCTCCAGACCCGCGCCACCGTGCGCGACGTGGTCATCACGGGCTCGCAGAGGTTTTCGCCCCGCAAGCTGCTGCGCGAAATCTCCAGCAAGAAGGGCAAGGTCCTCAGCGAGGAAACCGTCGAGCAGGACCGCCAGAAATTGCTCGATTTCTACCGCGAGCACGCCTTCCCGGACGTGGACATCCAGTCGAACATCTCCATGGACGACCGCGCCAACTCGGGGCTCGTCACGTTCACGGTCAACGAGGGCGGCAAGAGCGTTTTGCGCGAGGTGAAGTTCGAGGGCAACCGGGCCGTCAGCACGCGCGAGCTGCGCAAGACCATGAAGGACACCAAGGGCAAGACGATCCTGGCCTTCGCCGACAAGAGCGGCCGGCTCGATCCGTCGAAGCTGCGCGAGGACCTCGACAGCGTGCGCGAGCTTTACCAGAACAAGGGCTTCATCGAAATCGAGATCCCCGAGACCCGCATCGAGCGGCTGACCACCGGCGACGTGAACCTCGTCGTCGTCATCCGCGAGGGTCCGCAGTACCGCGTCGGCGCGCTCAACTTCCAGGGCAACCAGGTCCTCACCGACGCCGAGATCCGCCGCTTCCTCAAGATGAAGGAGGGCACGATTTACTCGCCCAAGGGCCTGAAGGACGACGTGAAGACGATCCAGGATTATTACGGCTCGCGCGGCTACGTCGATGCGCGCATCGTCCCCGAGGGCCTGCCGGCCGGGACCGACCGCGTGAACCTGCGCTACAAGGTCGAGGAAGGCGGCGTTTCCTACGTCGAGCGCGTCAACATCTCGGGCAACAAGTACACCAAGGACAAGGTCATCCGCCGCGAAATCCCGCTCGCCCCGGGCGACGTGTTCAACACGGTGCTCGTCGAGGCCGCCAAGAAGCGTTTGGAAAACCTCGGCTACTTCGAGAAGGTCGAGGCCAACCCGACCGAGACGACCGTACCCGACCGCCGCGACCTGGACGTGCAGGTGCAGGAAAAACGCACGGGCAGCTTGAGCATCGGCGCGGGTTTCTCGTCGGTGGACAGCCTCGTGGGTCAGGTCGAGGTCACACAGGCGAACTTCGACATCACCAACTGGCCGACCTTCACCGGTGGCGGCCAGCGTTTCCGCGCGACGGCGCAGTACGGCGTGACGCGGCGCGACTTCGTGTTGGGCCTGACCGAGCCGTATTTCCTGGATACGCGGCTGGCGGTCGGCGGCGAAGCGTTCTTCCACGACAGCAATTACATCTCCAACGACTACGACCAGCAGAACCTCGGCTTCGACATCAACGTGCGCCGGGCGTTGGGCCGCTTCATGGCCGCCAGCCTGGAATACCGCTTCGAGCAGGTGGACATCAACGGTGTGTCCAGCAAGTCGGCCATCCTCCAGGAGGAGAAAGGCACGCGCACCCGCAGCGCCATCCGCGCCGGCCTGAGCTACGACTCGCGCGACAGCGTGTTCCTGACCCGGCGCGGCACGCGGGTGGACTTCGCGCCGTACATCGTGGGCGGGTTCCTGGGCGGCAACACGCAGATCTACGGCTTCGACCTGACGGCCTCGCACTACCAGCACCTGCCGCTGGACGGCATCCTGCTCTTCAACGGCGAGGTGGCCTCGGTGGACACCTGGGGCGACGGCGACCGCGTGCCGGTCTTCGACCGCCTGTACCTGGGCGGGCCCAACAACCTGCGCGGTTTCGGTTTCCGCAAGGTCGGCCCGCTGGATTACAAGGCCAACCCGGTCGGCGGGCGCACGCTGGTGCGTTACACGGTGGAATTGACCTACCCGGTCATCAACCGGTTGCGCGCGGCGATCTTCACCGACGGCGGCTACGTGAACCAGGACAGCTTCAATTTCTCGCCGGACAGCCTGCTGAGCCGGGGCGACTTCCGCATGGACCCGAACCGCATCGACACCGACCCGAAGACGCCGTTCCCCAACAAGGGAGCGCGCTCGGACCTGGACAACAAGGAGTTCGGCGGCGGCTTCAACGCGGATATCGGCGTGGGTGTGCGCGTCGATCTGCCCATCGGCCCGGTGCGGCTGGACTACGGCTATCCGATCTCCAGCAACGAGCTGAACATCCGGCACAGCGGGAAGTTCAACTTCAACGTCGGGTATCAGTTCTGAGCGAAGACAGGGGGCGGAAGTCCGGAAAACGAAATGGAAGGTGACGGTGCGGTCCGGCTTCCCAGCCCCGGCGACGCGATCCGGTTTCCGCAGTTCGGCAGCGCGACCCGGGCTCCGGAGCCCCGGCAGGGGCGTAAGAGTTTAGCCCACGGCGTGAGCCGTGGGTTAGC